>JAFZNL010000324.1 GCA_017550925.1 Lachnospiraceae bacterium
GACGCCAAAGTCACTTTCCGGCCGCAGCTTTACGGATCCGATAAGGGATTTAATGCTACCGTATCCAAGGTGGTAGGCAGCGCGGAACAGGCCCTTTCCAATGTGCTGAACCGGACCTACAATTCGACAACGAAGGAGTATGAATATACCTTTACGCCGGAGCGAAATCTGACCGGCGCCAATATCGTTTATATCGTGCGGTTTGTTTCTGTGGAGAATAATGACGCCGCAACGAAGTTTACGATCACCCAGCGCAGTGAAGGCACGGTAAGCTCGAACACAAGATAGGAAAGAAGGGGAGGGCATGCATCTGCAATGCCTTCCCGGTAACTGGTAAGCATGAACAGACGAAAGATCAGATTCGGAAAAGTTCATATCGCATTTTTGACGGTTATCCTGACAGCCCTGTTTTTATGCGGCTGCGGTAACCGGAATGTGGTTTATGGGGGAAAAGACTATCCCTATGAGATCACGGAAAAGGGAAACGGCACCATCATCGTGACCATTGACGGAAGCAAAACGCCGGATTATCAGTGGCTCTTCCAGCGCGGCGGCGGCGTCACCGAATCCATGACCGGAACTATCAAAAAAGATGATAAGAAGGAAAGCGGTGATGAAAAAGGTTTTGTTGTTAAGCAGAAGGGCAGCGAGAGAAAAGGCAAGTCTGTATTTGTGATCCGCCCGAAAACCTATAGTCCCGAAGGCGGAAGCGTGACGTTTCTTCGTGTCAAATCCCAGGATTCCGGGAAAAAGACCATGGGCAGCAATGTGCTGAAGAACGGAAAAGCGGATATCGCAGCGGAGATCTACCTGTCTGTGGGAATGGAGAAGGCAGGCATTTTTCATAAAAAGATGCTGACCGTGGGTGAGCACAGTGAAAAGGAACTGACCGGTATTCGCAAGATCGGTGCGACAAGCGAATATCCTGCAGCCTATCAGGTCAGGAATAACGGTCTTTTGGTCCTGAACCTTCCAATGCTGAAGGATTGGCGAATGGATGTGGGACAGGAGGCCCTTGCAGGCAAAGAAATGCTGCAGACGGATGACGCGCCGAAGGTCAATGCCTCATTGAATGCGGGGGCTGCGAAACAGACCGGCAGTATTTCCATCCGGAAAACCGGCAAAGAGAATAAGTTCACTGTTAAGAAAAAAACAAAAGAGGAACTGACGGACCAGGCTCTGAAGAACCGGGATGATGAAAACGAAAAACAGACAGAGGACATTCTGTCAGGCACATTTTTGGAGGGAATGGAAACCTCGGATATGACTGCCGGTGCCGGCGTGGAAGGCACAGGGTCTTTTGCAGGCGGGGCGCCCATCAGCGATGGCCAGAAAAATGAAACCTATGGAATGAGCATTCCGGAGGGAACATCACCTTCAGACTTTTACGGCGGTCTGATCGCCTGCGGCGAATGGGTCAGAATGCCGGAAAGCATTTTGTGGTATGACAAGGTCGAAACGGATAATGAAAGTCACAGAATGGAAGTTTATCTGAAGGGACAAAACGAAGGCCACACCGTGCTGACTCTCCGCAATCCCGTGGTGGATATGACCATCACTTTCTATGTGAGTGTGGAAACAGAGGATGGTTTCCGTTCCATCCGTGTCAACAATGTAACGGTGCAAGGCGGTCTTGAAAAGGTAAAGGGTGCCTATATGAGTGTGCCAAAGGAGTCCGATGAGGCGCAGGCGGATGGCACGCAGGCCGGAGAGGAAGATGCCGCTGAGATTGGTGACCAGGTCGCTGAGGATGGAGAAGAGAGCACAGAAGACGAAGCAGCTGCTGACAATCCCGGCGTGGATGAGTACCGTCATCTGTCGGCGGATGCGACGGTAAAGGCAGGAAAGCTCCTTGAGATCGATGAGGATTCTGTGGTGCCGGAAGGAAAAACCATCACCGTCATGCGGGATGCAACGCTGTCTGTCAGCGCAAAACTGATCTTAAACGGCAGAATCCTTGTGGATGGCGGAAGCGTGATCGTCAGAAACGGCGGTAAGATCTTTCCTTATGAAGAGGAGACGACCACCAATGCCCACAGCTGCGAGATCTGCTGCAGAGAAGGGGGCAGCCTAGTTGTGGAAAAAGGCGGATTTGTCTGCATTCAGCAGGCGAACATGACTGACAGGAGCGCTTTTTGCAACTGCGGACAGCTTCGTCTGACAGATGGCGGTTCCCTGTATAATTACGGAATCGTCGTGGTAAACCGGTTGATCTTGCAGGATCAGGCGCAGGTGTTTAACCATGATACGAGATATTTGAAACTGATCGGGATGGCAGCGGCAGGAACGGATGATATGGCTGCCGGTTTTGATGACGGTTATGAAGGGGGGACAACAGAGGGGAATCTGGATGATGCCGGTAACAGTGTCAGTGAAACGGTATATGAGCAGCAACGGGATGAACTGTTCATCGGATATTATTTCGATCAGGACGGACTTGACCGTCTGCTGACCAATGAGACACCGGATATCTGGGTGGATCAGGATGCGCTGGCGAGCAGTCTGCTGACAGTGGGACGATGCGGCTCCTGCATCAGTTATTACCAGAACAGGCAGACAGATCTGAAGGGCCATAAGATCCGTATTGAAAACGGCGGCGGCATCAATCTGCCGAAGGCGCTGGCCGGGCAGTCTGATTTTACGGAGCTGGTCAGAGGGAACGGCAGCGTAAACGGACAGTGAGCGATATATTTACGAATAGATTCGAGGGCACAGGACATGGTTTATTATAAGCTGATGGCGGTTTTTGTGTTTTTGCCGCTGACCATGCTTTTTTATAAGATCATACCGGCGAAGTATCGCTGGATCGTACTGCTGATATCCAGTCTCGGATTCTATTCTACTTTCAGCATTAAAAAACTGATCTTTCCCTTTGCGGCTGCGCTGATCACCTACGCAGGCGGACTTTGGCTTGCGCGCCTGGAAAGCCAGGCCGAAATAGCGGTGAAAAATGCAGCCCTGCCGGAGGGCGCGGATCCCTCTGATGCAAAAGCGCTTCGCAAGGAAAAAGCAGCAATCCGTGAATCTTTCCGTAAAAAAAGCAGGGGTGTTTTAACACTTGGGATCCTGTTGCTAGTCTCCTTTCTTTTGTATCTGAAATATACCAATTTCTTTTTGGAAAACTTAAATTCCATCCTGCAGCGCAGCGGCTCTGCAACGCAGTTTCCGCTGAAGGAACTGCTGCTTCCTTTGGGCGTTTCTTTTTATACCATGCAGGCCATCGGCTATCTGGTGGATGTCTATTGGAAAAAAATCCCTGCCCAGAAAAATCCATTCAAGCTCCTTTTGTTCCTGCTCTTTTTCCCGACCATTATCGAGGGACCTATCGCGGCCTATGCGGATATAAACAGCAGTCTTTATGCGGGAAGTGATATGGATGCTGAGCAGGTGATGAAGGGATTCCTTCGGATCGGTTGGGGCGTGATGAAAAAACTGGTGATCGCGGATCGACTGTTTCCGGCGGCGAGCGTGCTCTACGAAATGGAGCGGGATCCCCACGGAGCAGAAGTGGTGGCAGCAGCTGTGCTCTTTACGGTGATGGAGTATCTGGATTTTTCCGGCTGTATTGATATGGCCCTTGGATATGCAGGTATCTTTGGGATACGATTGCCGGAGAACTTTAAGCGGCCCTTTCTGGCTAAGAACGCCTCCGAGTTTTGGCGCAGATGGCATATCTCACTGGGCGTCTGGTTTAAGACCTATATTTTTTATCCCATGTCTATGAGCGGCCTTGCAAAAAAGTGGGGGAAATTTGCAAAGGGAAAATGCGGCCCTCACCTGACCAAAATGGTGGCATCTGCCATGGCGCTTTTGCCGGTATGGCTTTGTAACGGACTGTGGCACGGACCGAAATGGACCTATATTTTCTATGGTATTTTCTACTTTGTTGTGATCATGCTTGAACTGATCTTTGAGCCGGCGGGTGATAAGATTCTGGACGCACTGCATCTGAAAAAAGATAACCGGTTTGTGACCATTCTTCGGGTCCTTCGCACCTGGTTTGTGATCTTTTTAGGGGAGCTGTTTTTCCAGGCGAGAAGCTTAAAGGCTGCCTTTATCATGCTGTCAAACGTGCCCCGGGATTTTCATATCCGTCTGATCTGGGACGGCGAGGCGCTGCATTGGGGACTGGATAAAGCGGACTGGCTTATCGTAGGCGTTGGATTTTTATGTGTGATCATCGTTAATATCCTGCGGGAAAAAGGACGGGATGTGCTGCAGGAACTGGTGGATTGTCCCCTTGTACTTCGGTGGGCGCTGGCCTCAGTTCTGATCTTTGCAATCCTGATGCTGGGACTCTATGGACCCGGATATACCGAAGTGGATATGATCTATGCAGGATTCTGACGGACAAAGATGAGAACGATAGATGGATGTATGCGCAGAGACCAGCCTAAAACGCAGAAGTCTGAAAATGGCTGATCAATCCATGTGTAGAATCTGACAGGAAAGCATGGGACAGTGACTACTTATAGATAAGAAAGAATGATATGAAGCAGGAAGAACAGGAAAAGAGAAAAAAGAATACAAAAAACCTGTGGGGAGAGATGTTTGCCTTTGCTGTGGTTTGGGGGATCGTTCTGCTGGGATTATCTTTTATCTGTAATCCCGTACGGACGAGAAACCGACCGACCTATGTACAGGAGCGGGACGCCTATGTGGCAGCGGCCCTGACGCAGCCTGAGAACAGCATCGATGTAGCGGTTCTTGGTGACAGCGAGGCCATGGTGCTGCTCTGGCCGGAGCTTTTTGAGGAAAGAACAGGAAAAAACGCTTTTATTGTGGGGCAGTCCGGACAGATTGCTGCAGAAGCGTATTACACGCTGAGGGATATGCATAATCAATCGCCGGAATATGTGCTGCTTGAAACAGATATGTTGGTAGCCAGTACCGACGAGCGCAAAGAAATGATCAGCAGTTATAACGCCTTTTTGCAGGAACTTTTCCCGGTTCTGCGCTATCATGTCATGTGGAAGGAATCTATGGGACTCAAGGAGCCACCTGTGATCAAGCATGACCGGGGATTTGGGAAACGGCTTGCCGCCGAGCCCTATACAGGCGGTGAATACATGACATCTTCACAAAAGAAGGCAAAGATTATGCTGACCACTTCGGTGTATTTTAATAAGATCGTAAAACTATGCAGGGAAAGAAATATCCGACTGGTGTTGGTCAGCGGCATCGTTCCGAATTCTTTTAACTATGAAAAACACAATGCCCTGCAGGCGTTGGCAGATGAAAATGACCTGACCTATATCGATCTGAACGAAGTCTCTGTGCGGGAAGAGATGGGGATCGATAATGAAACGGATTTCCTGGATGGCGGCGACCATGTGAATGCATCCGGCAGCATCAAGGTGACGGAATATCTGAGTCGGAAACTCACCACAGAATAAAAAAACGGAGAAACAAGTTTTGAAAAACGTACTATCCTATGTAGAAAACTCTGCAAAAAGACTGCCGGATAAGATCGCAGTCATAGATGAGAAAGAGCAGCATACCTATGCGCAGCTTCTTAGCAATTCCCAAAACATCGGCAGACAGTTTTCCAGTTATATCAGGCCCGGCCAGCCGGTGGCGGTCTGCATGAAAAAGAGCGTGCTGACATTGGAAGTTTTTTTCGGCGCTGCTTATGCGGGCGGTTTTTATTCCCTCATCGATCCGGATTTTCCGGTGGAACGAATCCGTAGTATTTTGGAGACGCTGCAGCCGGCAGTTGTGGTAACACTCCCTGATCATACGGAAAAAGTGCGGGAAGCCGGTTTTGACGGAACGGTGCTGAGGGCAGATACGCTGCGGAGCGGGGATGCAGATCTGGTGACGGATCGTGTGATGGATCATATTGAATCCAATGATGCCACAACTCCATCCGATTCAGCAGGATCAGAGTCTGATCATGATGATAACCGGGACCAATCAACAGCAGGCTGTCCGCTGTATTGTAACTTTACCTCCGGTTCTACCGGAACGCCGAAGGGCGTGCTGGTGGGACATGCCTCCGTGGTGGATTTCATCGATACTTTCACGGAGCTGTTTCATATTACAGAGGATGATGTGATCGGCAATCAGGCGCCCTTTGATTTTGATGTATCGGTGAAAGATATCTACAGCGCCATGAAAGTGGGCGCAACCCTGGTCATCATTCCCACAGCTTATTTCCGGTTCCCAAACAACGTCATGGATATGCTCGAGGAGCATAAGGTCACAACTCTGATCTGGGCGGTTTCAGCCCTGGTACTTCTAAACCGTCTCCATGAGTTTATGTACAAAGTGCCGGCCCATATCAACAAGATCCTGTTTTCCGGAGAAGGGATGCCGACGAAACACCTGGGGGACTGGATGGCGCAGTATCCGGATGCCGCTTTTGTCAATCTCTACGGTCCAACTGAGGTAACCTGCAACTGTACTTACTATCCTATTGACAGAAAGTACGAACCCGGTGAGAAGATCCCGGCAGGACTGCCCTATCCCGGCAAGAAAGTATGGCTCATGGATGAAACGGGGCAGCAGATCGATCCCTCCTCGGATGGCGTGGTGGGTGAACTTTGCTGCAGCGGTGGTCTGGCATTGGGATATTACAGGAATGAAGAAGCAACTAAGAGAGCATTTATAGAGCCGGATGATATTGCAAATACGGAAAGATACTACAAAACCGGAGACCTTGCCTATTGGCAGGATGGTCTTTTGTACTTTGCCGGCAGAAGCGATTTTCAGATCAAGCATAACGGCCACCGGATCGAACTTGAAGAGATTGAAAGGTATATGAATGCGATCCCTTTCGTGCAACAGAGCTGCTGTTTGTATGATCATGAAAAATACAGGATCGTGGCTTTCTATACGGGAGAGAATGATAAAAAACAGATCGTTGCTCTTTTAAAGGAAAAGCTGCCGGAGTATATGCTGCCGAATGTGTATCGTTATATGGAAGAGCTTCCACTGACGAAAAACGGGAAAATTGACAGAGGTTACCTGCGGGGCCTGCTTGGCAATCCGACAAAATAAAATGCAACGGGCGGGATAGATAGTGAAAACCCCGATATGAAAACAGGTCGCCGGAAAAGGATTGATAAAATTGATAAATTAGAAGAGGGAAACAGATGAACTCTGCAGAGAATCCATCGAAACTAAATATCGGAGATGATATAAAGGCAATCATCCGGACATACAAAACACCATTCTATCTTTATCACGAAAAAGTCCTGAGTGATATCTGTGGGAGGACAAGGGAAATGCTTCCGGGCATCGGTCTTTGCTTTGCCATGAAGGCTGCACCTGTACTGACAGGCGTTATGGACCGGTATGCAGACAGGCTGGAAGTCTGTTCTCCCGGTGAATTTGAAATCTGCGTAAGGGCAGGGATTGCACCGGAAAAGATTCTGGTCAGTGGCGTGAACAAAAGTCCGGAAAGCGTGCAGCGGTTTTTGGAGTGTGC
Organism: Lachnospiraceae bacterium; assembly: GCA_017550925.1. GTDB lineage: Bacteria > Bacillota > Clostridia > Lachnospirales > Lachnospiraceae > RGIG7926. The sequence goes on from JAFZNL010000324.1 coordinate 7,433, forward strand.
CGGGGAGAAAGCCCGGTATACCATAGAATCTGAGCGGCATCTGCAGCTGTTAGAGGAAGGCGCAAAGGCGGCGGATTTGAAATTACACTGCTATATCCGCCTGTCCAGCGGAAATCAGTTTGGGGTGGATACGGAAGTTTTCTGGAAAGTTTTGAATGCGATAGAAGCGTCGCAGTACCTGACTTTTGCAGGCGTTCATTTCTTTTCCGGTACGCAGAAAGCAGGTAACCGGATTGAAAAAGAACTCTGTATGTTATCGGAGTTTGGAGCAGAGATTGAAAAACGGATTGGCAGGAAGGCAGAGCTGGAATATGGACCGGGGCTTTCCATCTTCTATTTTGAAACAGGAAAAACAGAAACCCCTGAAGAAACACTGCAGAGCCTTTCAGACAGTGTCAGGATCAGCGGGATCCGTGATAGTTTCTCCGGTATCACCTTTGAATACGGCAGATTCTTAGCAGCCCGGAGCGCGGATTACTATAGCGCAGTCGCTGACCTGAAAGAAACAGAGGGTACACCCTACGCCATTTTAGAAGGCGGTATCCACCAGGTGGCTTATTACGGCAGCATGTCAGGCATGAAGATCCCGCATTTGGAAGCGATCAATATAGCGGGGCAGGCTGAGATAGGCGGTAATGCCGGGATTACGGATGATACGGAAATACCCGATGACATTGACAGTGAAGGGGAAACAAGAGAATATGTCCTTGCGGGATCGTTATGCTCTGTCAATGATATCCTGGCACGCAGCGCCAATCTTCCGGTCCTTTCCATTGGGGATGTGATCCGTTTTCCGCTGGCGGGCGCCTATGCTTTGACTGAAGTGCCGGCGCTATTCTTAAGCCGTGATCTTCCGGCAATCCTGCTCCAAAGCAGGTCTGGTGAGGTCCGCGTTCTCAGGAGACATATGGAAACAAACCAGATTAACGATGGAAGTGCATCCTTCTGAAATGTATGATATACTAGAATATTATAATCACTGAAAGAACACAGCAAAGACTGATAAAAAAACAATTCAAGATAGTGTAAAGTCCGATATGAAAACAGGTCGCAAAAAACTATTGATTAGTCAGGAGGAACCGGGATGAAAGAAGTATTGATCGTTGTTGATATGCAAAATGATTTTATAGACGGAAGCCTTGGCAGCGGAGAGGCAGTTTCCATCGTAGAGAGTGTAAAGGAAAAAATACAGTCCTATCTGGATGCCGGCAAAAAGGTGATCTTTACAAAAGATACCCATCCGGAAAACTACCTTGAGACATATGAAGGCAAACATCTTCCGGTGGAGCATTGTGTGAAGGAAACACCGGGTTGGCAGATCAGCAGTGCCCTTCCCTGGGACGATGCCCTCTGCAGTGTAGTTGAAAAGGGCACCTTCGGTTTTCTGGCATGGAAGGACCTTTTGTCCGATGTGACAGATATCGAGATCTGCGGTCTGTGCACCGACATCTGTGTGATCAGCAATGCATTGATCCTGCGGGCCAACTATCCGGACAAAGATATTTTGGTGGATGCAAAATGCTGTGCCGGCGTGACCCCGGAACTGCATGAGGCTGCGCTGAAGGTCATGGCATCGAATCAGATCGAGGTAGTATAGACAGCGGATACGGAATCATCGGACTGATACGGGATAACCGGACAGGTGGGGACTTGGCAGATTGAAGAGAGATGCCCGTTGTGGCATCAGTCCTCCATAAACTCGATATACTCTGCCTCGCTGGCAAAGAGATGATACTGGCCATTCACAAATCCCATGTATCCGTAAGTCACATAATATCCTTTCATAGCAGTCTCCTTTCTGAATGAAGTGTTATAAGTAATAAGTTTTTATGAGTGCTTTTTAAATATTTATAGGTGATTGGCTGTTCTTTATGTTTTTAGTATATGCAAGCGATGTCCAATAAAATGGATTGAAATGAACGTTCGTTCGCATCTTTGGGGAATTTTGAGGGATAATCAGAAAACTACTGATGTATTCAAGAGGGATTGAAGATGCAAAAAATCGCTGTCATATTGCAATGGATCAATATCTTTATCATATTGGCGGAAGCCTGGATCGTCTTTCTGCGAATGAAAGGACGCACGCATTACTATCTGTATATGAATTGCGTTGCGATGCTCATCCATGCCCTGGGGTATCTTTTGCGTCTGGGAGCAGGTTCGGAAGAAGCCTATTTTCAGGCGCTGCTGATCGAATGGGGCGGCAGGATATGGATCATGGTATCCTTGCTGATGTTTTTCTTCCGGTTCTGTGAAGTCAGGCCGCCGAAGACCCTGTCTTCATTCCTGGGACTTTTTGCGGTTGCTACTTATTCGATCATCATTACAACGGAAAAGACCGGATTATTCTATTCCGGGATCAGTTTTATCAAAAGGGATAACGGCTATGCATTGCAGGCAGTCCGCGGACCCTGGTATATTCTCTGGGATATCATGCTGATCCTGGTTTTTTCCCTTTCCTATGCGATGCTTTTCGGTTCTCTTCGTAAAGAGAAAAATGCCATCCGAAAAAAACAGGTGATCCTGGTCATCAATGCGCTCAATGTGCTGTTAGTGCTTTCTCTGCTGGCTATCGTGCCGCTTCGGATCAACGAATATATCGATCTGAGCCAGTTTGCTTTCTCGGGCAGCGCAATCGTTATTCTGATCGCTATTGTTCGCTACAGTTTATTTGAGACAAGAGAACTTGCCAGGGAATACATCATCGATGAACTGGCGGACGGTGCCATCGCCCTCGACAAGAATGGCGAGGTGGTTTATTACAACCATGCAGCCCTTCTCATTTTTCCGGAGATCAAAGAAAAGGAAAAAGAGATCGTTGCAGAGCTGAAAAACAGCCTGGAGACAAAGGAACCGCTTCGGATTGACGACAAGATCTATGAAGTAAAGGAAAAGTACCTGCAAAAAGCTGAAGTGGAGATGGGCAAGATCTATTCCATTGTGGATTCCACCGAGTTTTATCAGCATATGTCACAGCTGGAAGAACAGAAAGAACTGGCGGATCTGGCCAATCAGGCCAAATCGGAGTTCCTTGCCAAGATGTCCCATGAGATCCGCACACCCATCAATGCGGTGCTGGGTATGGATGAAATGATCCTGCGGGAAACAAATGATCCGCAGGTCAGAAACTACGCGACAGACATCCGGACAGCAGGCCGGACGCCGCTGACGATCATTAATGATATCCTTGATTTTTCCAAGATTGAAACGGGAAAAATAGAGATCGACCCGGAGGAATATGATGTCTCCAGTATGATCTATGATCTGTCCAATATGACCATCGTCAGGGCAAAAGCAAAACATCTTGCCTTTCATTTAAGCGTGCAGCCGGAGGTCCCTTCGAAACTGTTCGGGGATGATGTCCGGATCCGGCAGGTGCTGACAAATATCCTGTCCAATGCGGTGAAATATACGAAGGAAGGATCCATCGATTTCAGGGTTCTGCTGGGACAGGGACCGGATGATGACGACAACGTGGTCCTTACTTTTGAAGTGGAAGATACGGGCATTGGCATAAAGCCCGAAGACATCAATAAGCTCTTTATCGAATTCGAGCGGATCGATACCATCAAAAATACCAGCGTGCAGGGAACAGGCCTTGGCATGGCGATCACATCCAGAATGCTGACCATGATGGATACGAACCTGCAGATCAAAAGTGAATACGGGAAGGGATCTGTTTTTTCATTTGACTTAACCCAGAAGGTTATGGACGATAGCCCCATCGGTGATTTTGATGAAAGGATCCGTCAGCACTTAAAACTGGGGACCCAGTATGTCAGCTCCTTCAAGGCGCCGGATGCCCGTGTTCTGGTGGTGGATGATAACGGCATCAATCTGAAGGTGTTTGCCTCCCTTCTGAAAGAAACCAAGATCAGGATCACCGAGGCCATGAGCGGTCCGGATGCTGTTGATCTTGCAAGGACATTACATTTTGATCTGATCTTCATGGATCATATGATGCCGGGCATGGACGGCATCACGGCTATGAAAGAGATCCGAAAGATCAAGGACGGTCCGAATGCAGATACGCCGATCCTGGTGCTGACGGCCAATGCGGTTGTGGGCTCAAAGGAGATGTATTTAAAAGAGGGCTTTGATAATTTCATCTCCAAACCCATTGTTTCCGCGGAGCTGGAGGATATGATCCGCAAGTATCTGCCGCAGGATAAAATGATCATCCGCAGGGAACTTCCGGATGAGGAGCTGATACCGGAAAAACCCGCAGCCAAAGAAGAGAAAAATGAGCTGCCGCCCATCTTCGGCGTTGACTGGCAGATGGCGTTGATGCGGCTGAATGATCCGGGCATTCTGATGGCTGTTGTCAGGGAATTTATCGAGACGATCGATATTCAGGCTGATAAGCTTCAGATACTTAAGGACAAGCTGCCGGATACGGTGGATGATTACAGAATCTTAGTGCATGGCATGAAGAGCGCAGCTGCAACGGCGGGGATCTTTACCCTGGCAGGAATGGCAGCGGTGTTGGAAAATGCGGCAAGTGAGAAAAATCTTGACGAGATAGACGGGTTGCATGATATATTTTTAAGTGAGTGGAGAAATTATAAAAACAGGCTTTCTGAAGTAACGGGGACTGATGAGGGGGCCGGTGATCATAAGGAAGAGATCAGCCCACAGGCATTGGAGGCACTGTATGACATGCTGACGGCTGCCATGGATGATCTGGATATCGATGGCGCGGATGAAGTGATCAATAAGCTGTCGGCATATCAGCTCCCGGAAAAGGCTGCGTCCGAATTTTCACGGCTAAAATCTGCGGTTACACAACTTGATGCTGAGATGGTGGCAGATATTTTGGCAAACATGAGAGCAGAAACCGTATAAGAGGGAGGAATGCTTGTGAAAAAAGTAATTCTTGTCGGAAAACTAAATGATGTTTTAAAGGACGTCAATCAGGCGCTTTTAAATCACTTTTTTGTGCAAGTCTGTGATCTAAGGACGGAACTGATCGAGGGGATGATGAAGGTGGTGGACCCGGATATCTGTATCATCAGCCTGGTGGGGGCGCAGGATTATGACAATGCGATCTTTACGCATATTTCTGCTTTTTACCCTGACATTCCCGTGATCACCATCGGAACCGAGAGGGAGATGCAGGGATTTTTGCGGTTTTACTCGGACGGACAGTTTGAAAACCTGACCCGTCCCGTGAAAAATGAAATCATTCTTGAGGCGGTCTGCAAAAGGCTTGACCTGGAGTATTCACCTGAGAGAGGCGTGGTGGATAAGAAGGCAAAAAAGAATATCATGGTGGTGGATGATTCAGCCATCGTACTGCGTGCGGTCAAGGCCATGTTAGAGGATGAATTTGAGGTGACTGCTGCAAATTCGGGAACCCAGGCCATTACAAAGATTGGGAAAAAGCGCCCCGATCTGGTGTTGTTGGATTATGAGATGCCGGTTTGCGACGGCAGGCAGACCCTGGAAATGATCCGGTCTGAGGAAGGGATCAAGAATCTCCCGGTGGTCTTTTTAACAGCCCACAGCGACAGAAAGCATATCAACGCCGTGTTGGGTTTAAAGCCTGCAGGGTATCTGCTGAAACCCCCGGTGAAGGAAAATCTGATCGTTACCATCAAGAAAATCCTCGGCATGCCGCTGGATGAGCCGGAGGAAAACGAAGGATAAAACATAGCGAAATAAAACAGGATATCAAGAACAGGATATCATAAGGAGGAGGTCATGTCTCAGGAGTTAGAGTCAAGTATCACAGCGCTTGTTGACAGTCTTTTGAAAAGTTACGAAGGGGATAAATACATCGACAAAGTCAGTACCTTCGAGTATCCGGATGCGGAGGTTATCATCCATTTGATCGACAGCCTCAAACGTTTGGTTTTGCAGGGCTTTTATAACAATAAAAGCTATAAGGTCCTGACCATGAAAAGTCCCATTTCCATTTTGATGGAGGATGTGATCTACAATCTGACCAGGCAGATCAGCATTGTGTGCAAGTACAATGAGGACTGTGGCTGTGGCGAAACAAACGGCAATAATTCGTCGGATAAGGCGCTTTCGGAAAAGGCGCTCTCCATCACGATGGCATTTTTGGAAAAGCTTCCCAAGATCCGTGAGTATCTCGAAACGGATGTGGAGGCTTTTTATGAAGGAGATCCGGCGGCTTTTAATAAAGACGAGATCATTTACTGCTATCCGGGCCTGAATGCGATCCTGACTTACCGCTTTGCCCATGAACTGCATCTTCTGGGCGTGCGGATGATCCCCAGGATCATGACCGAGCATGCCCATTCCCTGACTGGGATCGATATCCATCCCGGCGCTACCATCGGCAAGTACTTTTTCATCGATCACGGCACCGGCATTGTGGTAGGCGAGACCACCCAGATCGGTGATCATGTCAAGGTATATCAGGGCGTGACCTTAGGCGCACTTTCCACCAGGGGCGGACAGAACCTCCGAGGGAAGAGAAGGCATCCGACGATTGAGGATAATGTAACGATCTATTCCGGCGCCTCCATTCTCGGCGGGGAGACAGTGATCGGAGAGGGGGCAGTCATCGGCGGCAATACCTTTATCACCAGTTCCATTCCCGCAGGGGCAAAAGTGAGTGTGAAAAATCAGGAGTTGGCCGTGAATTTTTCCTCCGGCAAAAACGAGGGCTCTCGGGATCTGCCGGTGCATTTTGAGACCAGGCAGCTGGATGAGGAAGATACGTGGTTTTATGTGATATAAGGAGAACAGCATGAACGAATATAACCTGCCCTACCATTTAATGGTGGAAGAAAACATTTTTTTCAGAATCCCGGAGGCAATGGCAGATGTGGATCCGGCCATTGCAGACAAGAAAATGATCCTGGTCACGGAAGAGAATCTGAAAAGCCTGTTTGCAAATTATATTGATGGAATTCAAAAGAGTTTCCCAAACAGTGAAGTATATTTGATGAAGCAGGCTTCCTATGATGAGGCCACGGACCTTGCCAAATATATGGCAATGAACGATATTTCCCTGGTGATCGGCCTTGGTGGCGGCAGCGTTTTGGACCTTGCCAAGTTTGCAGCCTTTGTGGGAAAACAGCAGTATATCTGCCTGCCCACCACCCTGTCCAATGATTCCCTGGCTTCGCCTGTTGCTGTTTTGGTAACGGAAGGAAAAGCAAGAAAGAGTTTTCACTGCGAGATCCCGGATGCGATCTTTGTGGATGCCAATATCATCAAGAGCGCGCCGAAGCGTCAGATCCTTGCGGGGATCGGAGATACCATCAGCAAATACACGGCCCTGAATGACTGGAAGCTTTCCAAGGAGCGCGGAAAATCCGGATGCGACGATTTTGCTTATATGCTCTCCAAGATGGCGCTGAATAATATCATGTTCAATGACTTAAAGGATCTGACCAGCTTTGATTTTATCAATCAGCTTACCCAGTCCCTTGTCATGGGAGGCCTTGCCATGGAGATCGCAGGATCTTCCCGGCCCTCTTCCGGCAGTGAGCATCTGTTCTGCCATGCGCTGGAAGAAAACTACAGTGAGCAGACCAGCGTACCCCACGGCATTGCGGTTGCCATCGGCAGCTACGGTGCCTGCAAGATGCAAAAGAGAAACCTTCGGAAGATCAAAAAGGTGATCAAAGCATATGAGATCCCGGTAAAACCTTCAGACTGGAAGATCACAAAAGAGATCTTCATCGGTGCCTGGCAGGATGCAGCTGCAACCAGGCCGGACCGCTATACCATTCTGAATGAAGCGGATCTGTCAGACGAATTCCTCGGGGAATTGTATGACGAGATGGAGAAGGAGTTCGCATAGAAAAAAGAAATCCCAATAGATAGAAAAAGCCCTCCGGTTTGGAGGGCTGATTTTTTATACGAAGAACCGTACGACCGACTTCGAATAACAACCCCCACGCGTTACTCCGGCAGCCAGCTCAGCCCAGGCACCCTTACGGCACATGAGAGGTTCCACTTAGTGCTGCTGTGTTCCCACCCTGACACGGTTCATAGATTCCCATTGCGTAAGACCCGAACTTCGACGCCGCTAACCGAAGGCAGCCATGAAAGCGGTTACCCTCTGCCGGCCATCACCCTCCCTAAAGCGGATTTGGAGTACAGGACGCCGCTACTGCCCCGGCTGTACGGTTTTTCTAGTATAATAGTTTTGCACTTCTTTGTCAAATCCCGTCAAATCTGTCTTGCTTAAACCACCGGTTGATTGCGCTTGGGAGGATAATGCGCTATTATAACCATATCCGGCAGCTAGCCACATTTACTGCGATAGCGGGACCAGAGGTTGCGGGTTCGACTCCCGCCGACTGCTTGCAGTCGTAGCTCAATCGGCAGAGCCCTGGTATGGTATGAAGAATGTGGCGATCCCGCCGGACTTTTTCACAGCTATTGTCGCTTACTTCGGCGGATTTGGATATGTTAGCGGCAAGATTTTCAGTGAAGGAAAGGAGCCCTGAGATGAGACAGATTTTTCTTGATCATTTTTTCTACAAAAGTATTCTGGTTTCCCAAAAGCATCCGGAGTTTGTTTTTCAGAGCGATGCGTGTGATGACATCGTCAGGGTTGACGAAACCGGAAGGCTGCAGTTCGAGACCATCTATGCCCTTGCCAATCTTTTCGGCATCAGGATTAGATCCGGCCATAAGCTTGTGCAGCCCTATATGATCAAAGAACTGAACAAGCGGATCCGTATCCCTGTGCCGGAACCTTTTTACAAAGGATTTCCGGCAAGCGTCAGGAAACTGTCTTCTGACCAGCTTCTTTTTGACCAATTGGTACATTACGCCATAACCTATGGTTTCGGTGATTTTTCCAATCCCGGCCATTCTCTGTTTGAAGAGCAGTTTGAGCGGACTGCCTTTCAGGAAAATACCACCACCATCGATATGGACGTCATCTCCGAAGACGAGGCCATCCTGCAACTGAAGGAGATGGTAGGCAATCTGCTGTCCGGAACAAGACCTCTCAGTTCGCCCAACTTTGAGCTGATCTGCGCATTTTTGGAGGACTATGACTTTGTGCCGGAACAGATCGCGTCCAAAAATACCCTGGTCAATCTTCTGCTCAAGACACGCAGTGCATCCCTTTTGGATCACATGATGCTTTCCGATGTGATAAGGCTTGTGGACGAACTGAATTACTATCAGTACGGCAATAAGAATATCAAAAAGCTGAACCTGAAAAATCAGGACAGAAAATGGATCACGTCCATCATCGACCGTCTGATTGCTACCGGCAAGTGCGATATCCGTACCTGCTGTGAGAAAAAGCAGCGGTGGAATGGGCTTTTGCACCATATCCATTATCATGCATCCACCCCCGAAGGGCAGCAGTTTGTAAACATCATAAGAGGAAAAGAGAACCTTTCCGTTTATTCAGCGTTTGAAAAAGCCATGTCTGAAAAAAATATCAGCGCGGCGCTGGAAGCATTGAAAACCGGTAAAGGCTCCGGTGCTGTGCTCCGTAACTTAAACTATATCATCAGCCGCAGTGAAACCATGGAAGATTTCCAGCAGATTCTGGACTCCATGGAAACCAAAAATGTGATCGTACTGATCCAGCTTTTGCTGCAGTATGCATCCTATCAGGGCAGCGCTATGCCCAGGACTTTTTTATTCACAAAGTATAATCTTCTGAAATCACATACCGAAACCCCTGAGGAACAGGCAAAGAGAAGGTCTGCCCTCTCGGAGGGGCAGGTAAAAATGCTTGCTGCAAAGATCCGGGAAAACCTGCAAAAGATCCTTGCCGGTCGGCTTGGCTGTGTCTATATTGACCCTGCCATGAAAAACTATGCCCTTCCCATTTCGGAAAGCACTGCTCAGAGCGGCTATGGCGTTCTGCCGAAGGGCAGCAAGATCAAATTACCGGAGGCGAAAAAACTCCGTGCTTTTACCTATTGGGAAAAAGTGGATGATATCGATCTTTCCGTTTTCGGGATCGATGAGCGGGGGGCCCGTGAAGAGTTTTCCTGGCGGACCATGGCAGGCAAACAGTCTGATGCCATTACCTATTCCGGCGATGAGACCAGCGGATTTAACGGCGGATCCGAATTTTTCGATATTGATATGGAGAAGTTTCGGGCCAAATACCCCGGGATCCGATATCTGGTCTTTTGCGATAATGTATTTACGAGAAAAAACTTCGATCAATGCTTTTGCAAAGCCGGATACATGACCAGGGATCTTGAGGATTCCGGTCAGATCTATGAGCCCAAAACTGTAAAATCCTCATTTATGATCAATGCCGACAGCACCTATGCTTATCTGTTCGGGATTGATCTTAATACCAATGAATTGGTCTGGCTGAATCTGGCGCTGGAGGATAAGGTACATGTGGCCGGAGATCGGGAAATGGATTTTCTGCTTCGCTATTTCCATGTCACAGAGGCCATCAATATGTACTCATTTTTCGAGATGATGGCAACATCTCTCACGGATGATCTGTCCAAGGCAGATGTCATTGTAACGGATAAAGCCATCGAAACCGCAACGGATGCCGAGGTGATCAGGGAATACGATTTTGAAAAAATGATCGCCCTGTTGAATCAAAAACCTTGACAGTCTGATTTTTAATCTTTACTATAATTCATGCAGCCAGGATGCCGGATCCTGTATTCGGCATCCTGATTTTAATGATAACGCCTCCTTTTTCGGCATTGTAATCGTAATAGAAAGAAAGCGTATGCAGCATGAATCAAACAGAAAATAAAAACACATCCAACGGTGATCAGGTTTTTGCTGAAAACAAGATGGGCGTCATGCCCGTTAAAAAACTGATCCTGACCATGTCCCTTCCCATGATGATCTCAATGCTGGTGCAGGCACTGTACAACATCGTGGACAGTATCTTTGTGGCAAGGCTTTCCGAAGACGCGCTGACAGCCGTCACTCTTGCCTTCCCCATGCAGAACCTGATGATCGCCATGGGTTCCGGTACCGGCGTGGGCATCAACGCACTTCTGTCCCGTTCCCTGGGAAAAAAAGATTATGAAGAAGCCAGCAATGCAGCAAATACAGGCATCTTTTTAAACTTCGTAAATTATGTGATATTTGCGCTCTTAGGTCTTTTTGCCGTGCGTCCTTTCATCCATTCCCAGACGGA
>JAFZNL010000325.1 GCA_017550925.1 Lachnospiraceae bacterium
GGAAAAGCCTTCCTTGCGGTGTATGAAAAGATCCTAGCAAAGGACGGGCAGATCGAGTTTAAGACAGACAACAGCCCACTTTTCGATTTTGCTATTGAGCAGGCCGGGGAGGCAGGCTGGCAGATGGAGGTCTGCACTTTTGACCTGCATAACGATGCGGAGCTTTCAAAAGGCAATGTGATGACGGAGTATGAGGAGAAGTTTTCTGCAAAAGGAAATCCCATCAATAAGTACATCATCAAGCTTCCAAACAGAGAATAGTGAGGTAGCCATGAATATCAGTCAGGCAAAAGAGTATATCAAAAATTCCATTTATTTATATCTGAAAAAAGATGCCCTGGGACAGTATCGGATTCCTACTGAAAACCAGCGACCCATCTTTTTGCTGGGAGCGCCCGGTATCGGTAAAACTGCCATTATGCAGCAGATCGCCCAGGAAATGGGAATTGCCCTGGTGAGTTATTCCATGACCCACCATACCAGGCAGTCTGCCCTGGGACTTCCCTTCATCGTGGAAAAGGAATATCAGGGGCAGAAGTTTACGGTGTCAGAATATACCATGAGCGAGATCATTGCCAGTATCTATGAGACCATGGAAAAGAGCGGCATCGATCAGGGCATTTTATTCTTAGATGAGATTAACTGTGTCTCGGAAACCCTGTCCCCTTCCATGCTGCAGTTTTTACAGTACAAGACCTTTGGACAGCACCGGGTTCCGGAGGGCTGGATCGTGGTGACCGCCGGCAATCCGCCACAGTACAACAGATCTGTCCGGGAATTTGATGTGGTGACCTTAGATCGTCTGAAGATCCTGGAGGTGGAAGAGGACTACGGCGCATGGAAGGATTATGCCATGCAAAAGGGCATCCATCCGGCGATCCTAAGTTTCCTGGAAACCAATAAAGAGTATTTTTATCATATCGAAACTACGGCAAAGGGCAGGCTTTACGTGACAGCCAGGGGCTGGGAAGACCTCTCCACCATCCTGTGTCTCTACGAGGAGGAAGGGCTGGCCGTTGACGAGACCCTCATCGGGCAGTATGTGCGCGCCGAAAAGATCACGCGGGAATTTTCCGCCTATTATGATCTGTATCAAAAATACAAAAAAGACTATCAGCCGGAGAAGATCCTGTCGTTCCACTTTGATGATGATATCTGTGACAGGCTGAAGGCTGCTCCTTTTGATGAGAGGCTGGCCTTTGTCGGGATGCTCTCCGCGGCGCTGATGTCCCGCATGACAGAGGTAATGGAAAATATAGAATTCATTACCCGGGTCCAGGGATATTTGCTGCCACTGAAGGAAGAAGGAGAGGATAAGCTGCGGGAGCGTCTGCAAAGTCTTGTGACGGAGGAAAGTGAGCAGCGGGAGAAAAAAGAGGCAGCGGGGGCGCTTTCTACGCGAGAACGCAGAAGGTCCCTGAGGATTGTAAATTTCTTGGAAGAGGCGATCCGCCGGTGGGATGGTTTTTCAGGTGTAAAAGATCTGTTTGACCGCGCGGTAGCAGACCTCATAGACCAGCGGGGCCAGGAGGTTGAGACGCAGTTTGAGTCGGCGCTTTCGTTTATGGATCAGGTATTTTCACAGGGTAACGAAATGCTGGTCTTTGTGACGGAACTGACGGCGAATAACGACGCAGCTTCCTTCATCGCGCAGTTTGGCATGGGCGCCTTTTTGGCGTACACGGACAAACTGATGCTGTCTGACCGTCAGGCTTTCCTGATGGGGAGGGTGCGCATTCTTTCCAAATCCGGAAATTAGGCAGGGATATCCTGCGGTAATGTGAGTTTGAAAAACGGTAAAAGTATGATATACTTAGTGCCGTGAAACGAATATAAGATATCATA
>JAFZNL010000326.1 GCA_017550925.1 Lachnospiraceae bacterium
AGCTTCTTCGGCCCAGTATCTTCCGTCAGCTGAATTATTGCGGTTATCACCCATTACAAAAAAACAGTCTTCCGGTATTTCATAATGCAGTTCGTTGTTGGCGACTTCCCATTCCTCTTTCAGATACTCTTCCTTCAATGGTGTTTCAGAACCATTTATATATACATGACTATCCCTGATATCAAGGGTTTCGCCGGGCAATCCGATCACTCGTTTGATAAATATTTCACTCTCATCCAACGGATATCTGAAGGTGATGATATCACCACGCTGGGGATCTTTGTTGATATACGCCAGCCTAAATCCAATCAGTCTGTTCCCAGCATGAAGCGTATTTTCCATCGAACCGGAGGGAACATAGGCATAGAAAATGATAAAACCACCAATCAAAAGTGCACTCAAAAATGCAGCCCCTATGGTCAGGATCCAACTGAAAATCTCTGTTTTCAGATTAAATCCATCGTCTTGTTTCTCAGTTTTCTCGCCATCCCGATCTTCTATCATTTCATTATCTGCACCACGATTGATTTTTTTAGTTTCTTCAAGCGTTTCTGATTTCATTTTTTTACACTCCAATCTCTTTTTCTGATACTCATTTCCCCTATTGTATCACATACAAAGCAAAAGCGGGATATGTAAATCCCGCTTTGCAAAATCCCAATTCTCTATTCCTCTATAATATCCCCCTTATCCACCACGGACTTTCCGAGCCATTTTTTCTTATACCAGTAGTACATGACGATGAGTCCGCGGATGCATTCGTCTGTCGCTGTCCCGATAAAGATCCCCGCGACGCCAACGCCCAGCGCGACGCCCACGGTGTATCCGGTGGTCAGGCCCAGGCCCCAGTTACACAGGATGCCGGCGGCAAAGGGGAACATATAGGCTCCCGCGGCCTTAAGACTGCTGACAAAGGTCATATTCAGGCACCGCCCCGTCTCCACGAAGATATCCACGATCATGATCTTCTGGCCCAGGGAGATGATGTTGGCGTTGTCCGTAAAAATATGCAGCGTAAAACCGCAAAGGATGGCGTTGATGCATGCCAGGGCCACGGTGATGGGCATGGATGTCCGCAACGTCTTAAACACTCTTTTATAGGCTTCCTCGTTCTTTCCGGCGCCCACCAGATGCCCGGTGATGATCTGGGTTGACATGGCCGATGCATTGGAAAAGATCATGGCAAAAGAGATCAGGGTGTTGCAGTATGCCCTGGCGTTTACCGCATCATTTCCCATGGCGTTGACAAAGGAAAGCAGGGTGGTCTGATACAGGTTATAGGTCAGGTTCTCCCCGGCTGAAGGCAGTCCGATCTTGATCATCTTGGAAAGCAGCTTGGTGGGAAACGGGTTTAAATACCGCAGGGAAAGCCGTCCTGTTTTGGTCACATAGAAAAATACGATCAGCGATATTACTGCCAGGAATCTTGCAGCCACCGTGGAGATGGCCACGCCGGCAACGCCCATATTCATGTATTTCAGCGGCCCGTACAGGAACAGGTAGTTTCCGATGATGTTGATGATGTTCACGCCAAAGGACACCCGCATGCCGATCTTGGTATAGCCGTTGCACCGAAGAATCTGCAGCATGACGTTGGACACCGCCATCAAAAAGCCGCCGCCACCGACGATGTAGATGTAGATCATGGATAGCGGACGCATCTCCGGAGACACATGCAGGAATTTCATAATGAACGGATTTGCCGCGCAAAACAGCCCGCTGAGCACAATGCCGAACACCAGGTTTACTGCAACGGCAAGGGTATAGATCATATTCATTTTGTCATACATTTTTGCCCCAAGATACTGCGCCACCACCACGCTGGTGGCTGTCGCGATGATATTGAAGAGTATGATCATCATGAACATGATGGTATTGGCATTTCCAACCGCGCCCACTGCATATTCATCGTAATGGCTCAGCATCAGGGTATCCACGTTGTTGAGCATGGTATTGAGCAGCAGCTCCAAAAACATGGGCCCTGCCAATGTCAAAAGCGGCGTGTTTTCATCTATGACGACGTTTCTGTTTTTTTCCATAAAGCTTCCTTTACTAACACAGTCTCTCAATTCCCGACCTATTGTATCACTGTCGTCCGGGCAATTCTTCTTCAAATTTGTTTTCTTTTGGCAGATTTTTGACATGGATTTTTACATAAAAAAACCACGGCCGGGATGCCATGGCTTACCTTTCATATAACCTGTTCAGTCCTTATGCATCCTCGCTAAAGTCCGTATCCATCGCGATCTGCAGTGTATGATCCGGGTATTCTTTCTGCACTCTCTCGCATACTTCACGATAGACAGCGGATCTGTCCTCTGCCTCAAAGCTGACAACAAAATCGAACCGGATCGTCTTCTCCGCCTTATCAATGTAAAATCCGTGCATCTGGATGACGCCCGGAACGCCTGTTACGAGTTTTGAGACTTTTTCCCTGGCTGCTACCGCTACGGGATCCTGGGTGTTATAAGAATAAACGCCGATGGCCGTCAGGATCACGTTATGGTCTTTATAAACCTTCATCTGGATCTTTCGAAGCAGCTTGTCGAGATCATCTGCCGACAGGGTGTCCGGTACTTCTATATGTACGGATCCGTTATAGGAATCCGGTCCATAGTTGTGCATGACCAGATCGTAGACGCCGTTCACTTCCTCAAAACCGGATACCGTTGCCTTGATGTCGCGGGCAAGCTCTGCGTCCACCCGTTCGCCGAGGATCTTGGACAGGGTATCTTTCAGCATATCCAATCCGGCTTTTATGATCACAACGGCTATGATCGCGCCGAGCCAGGCCTCAAGCGAGATCTGAAAGATCAGGTAAACCACCGCCGCTGCCAGCGTCGAAGCGGAAATGACGGAATCAAGAACCGCGTCATCCCCGGAATTGATCAGTGAATCCGAGTTTACTTTGGTTCCGACTTTTTTTACATAACTGCCCAGAACGATCTTCACAAGCACTGCCACGCCCACAACCACAAGGGAAACAATGCTGTAATCCGGGGTCTCGGGGTGGATGATCTTTTTCACCGATTCCACAAACGCCGTAATGCCGGCGTACAGGACGATCACCGATATGATCATGGCGCTTAAGTATTCGATCCTGCCATAGCCGAAGGGATGTTTTTTATCGGGCTCTTTTCCCGCAAGTTTGGTGCCGATGATGGTGATCACGGAGCTTGCCGCGTCGGATATATTGTTGACCGCATCCATGACGATGGCTATGGAATTGGCCGTTATACCGATCACTGCCTTAAACGCTGCAAGAAGGATATTGGCAGCGATCCCGATCACGCTGGTCCTGATGATGATTCTGTTACGGTTCTGTTCTTTATTCATTGGTCTCTCCGGTTATTATGCAAATCGAAATCCGTTCTCCGCCAGATGCGACAGCGTCTCCTGTGAAACATGCTCCTCATAGGTAAGTGTCTGGCTCGTTCGGTAGTACTGCTTGATGGTCACATCCATTCCGTCAGCAGTCCGGGTAAAAATATACTCAAACTGATCCGGATTATAAATGCGGTCCGGTATCATATTGAGTACCAGGATTGTGCTCATTTCCATGGGATACTTGTTAAAATCCCGGAAATACCATGCGCGGGAAAGCACATCACCCTCGTATTCATAATACTCGCCGCTCATCTTGAAATCATCTGTGGGCACGCCGGCGCATTGGTACTCCTCCGTACTGACGAGTCTGCCCCGATCATCAAATTCACACCACTGAAATTCACTCAGGCTGTAGGCGCGTTTGCCATCCACCGGCTCTTCTGCCATATAGCTGATATTCAGCTGGTCGGAGACATAGACGATGATCAGCTCTCTGCCCTGATATTTGCCAAGGCTCGCCGTTCTCACTTTTCCCTCACTGTCAAAACTGACCTTGACGTAATTATCCGGATTTGCATTTTTCGGTATCTTCTGTCTCGGCGCCTTCGGAAAGGTATTCTTTTTGTTCGTCAGACGCGGGAGCATCAATCTGTTGTAGGGATTGGTGCCGGTCCAGGCGTCATTGAATTTGACATACCCTATTGTATCATTTGCGGTATCAAAATCCGGCTGATAGGGATCGACTACCTCCTCGCGCAGGCGGATATAGTTTTCGATCGTTTTTTCCTTGTTAAATTCCATCGTTTCCCTCGGGTTGATCTCTTTTATCTGCTCCAGCTCATTTTTATCATGGGATCCCTCTTTATCCGTAAATGTACTCTTCAATGGAATCCCAGAATGTTTCGGGGTCGATCTCTTTTTCAAAAGTAAAGCGCATTTCCTTCAGGTTCAGGCCGCCGTTCATAAACCGCAGCCGCATCACGCCATACCTGGAACTAAAGGCGATCTTCCTGCGGATGGTCAGTTCCTGACCGCCGCCGTGGAAGGTAAAGGACCCGCCGGGAATGCCCTGATAAAAGACGCCCACGGGGATCTGGGAAAGCTCGGACAGATCGGAACTGCCCACCATGTCGATATAGTAGCATCCTCTGTTTTGCACATCAAAGCCCAGGAAGAAGAGCGCTCCCTTTTTCGTATTGACTTCGGACAAGTCGATAACGGTGCCATCCTGGATCTCATAATAAGGAACATCCGAAGGATCAAAAGTCTCCTCCTGCTCCTCGTAGCCGGTCACCTCTACTTTGTAAGGCTCGCCGCAAAGCCGTTTCATGGCGTTGGTGGTCATGAGCACGCGGCAGATATTCTCTGCCAGGCGGACCAGCTGTCCTCTGGTGATCTCTCCTTTTTCCAGGGCCTCCAGGGTATCGTCGCCCGAGGAGTTCACGCCCGCATCCGGACATACCGCATAGAAATCATTTTGTGCCAGTACCAGCCTTGAAAAACTGGTCTTATCCACGGTTTTACCCACATCGCCGATGTTTGCCCACCAGTCTGTCATGACAAGGCCTGTAAAGCCCCACTCTTTTCTGAGAATATTGGTGTTCAGATCGTGGCGGCTGTTGGTCCAGATGCCATTAATGGGACCGTAGGTAGTCATGACTGCATCTGCCCCGGCCTCCTTAACAGCGATCTCAAAGCCTTTCAGATAGATCTCCCTGAGTGCTCTTTCCGAGATCACGTTCTCTTCGCTGTGCCTGTTGGTCTCCTGGTTATTGCCGCAAAAATGTTTCAGGGTCCCGGATACGCCGCTTTGCCTTAAACCTCTGATCTGCGCAGCCGCAATCTTGCCGGTCACCAGGGGATCTTCGCTGAAGTACTCAAAGTTTCTGCCGTTTAAGGGATATCTGTGGATATTCATGCCGGGTCCCAGCAAAAAGTCCACGTTGTTTTTATTCATTTCCATGCCCTGCTTGCTGTAGAGGGCAGTATTCAGATCTGTATTCCAGGTACAGGCCAGCAGTGTGCCGTTGGGAAGGCTGAAGGCTCTTGAACCGGAGTCCAGCCGCATGCCGCTGGGTCCGTCGGAACAGCACCCTGCCGGGATCCCGAACTCTTTCAGCCGAGGGCTGACTCCGCCGAAGGCCGCTGCCGTACCCGGCGTTACCTTGGGACTGCCCATGCCTTCTCCGCGAATGATAACGGAAAGATCTTCGTCGGAAAGCTGTGCCAGGAAGTCTGCCATCCCGGCTTTCCCATCCCTGACATCTTTTAACTTGATGCCCTGATCGCCGGTATAGGCTTTGCATACCGGCTGGTCTGCCTTCGCCTCTTCATAGTCCGTCAGCGGGAAGGCCGCCACTTTTTCCGTGATCTTTTCATAGCTTTGGTCCGCTTCGTTATAAACCGCCTTGACCCTGTCAAATTCCACCTGGGGCGCCATCTGCCGGCTTAGTTTTTCAATCAGCAGTGTCTCCTGCAGCGTAAAGCTGCCGGCCTTTGCAAGGCTTCTCACATTCTGCCCGACATAAAAGACATACTCGCCGCCCTCTAACACATAGCAGCTTTCAAATCCCGCTGCCCCGCTCTCATCATAGGATGCGATGGTGTAAGGCGCGATTTCCACGGAAACGCTGCAGCTCTCACCCGGCTGCAGGGTATCTGTCTTGGCAAAGCCTGCAAGGCTGATGGCCGGTTTGCCCAGGGCTCCCTGGGGCTTTGTTACATAAAACTGCACCACTTCCTTGCCTGCTACATTACCGGTGTTTTTCACCGCTGCCGAAAGAATGATCTTGTCTGTGGGAGCGCCCAGGGTACTGATCGCCGCTCCTGTTTGATCCTGCATTTTGATCTCGCCGCCGGTCAGCTCAAAGGTGGTATAGGAAAGACCGAAGCCGAAAGGATACATAACCGCATCTTTGTGGAAGGTCTCATAATACCGATATCCCACGTAAATATCTTCTGCATAAAAGTTCCTGGTCAGGTCGCCGAAATTGCCATAGGCCGGCGCATCCTCGATCTTTCGCACGATGGTATCGGTCAGGCGTCCGCTGGGATTTTCCTTACCCAAAAGTACGTCTACGCAGCCCAGGCCGCCGATCTCACCACCCTGCCAAGCATACAGCACAGCATCGGGAGCGATCTCCTCGATTTCCTGCATATCCAGGATCGCGCTGACATTCATCACCAGCACGACTTTATCAAAGGCGCTTCTTACCTTGCGCAGCAGATCTGCCTCTTTTTCAGCCAGCTTGTAAGCGCCTCTTTCATTGACATAGTCCTGCTCTTCACCGGCTGTTCTACCGATGATGACAAGGGCTGCGTCAGACTGCTTTGCTGCTTCCTGTACTAACTCCTCGGAAACTTCCATCTCTTCCTGGGACCAGGGCTCATTTCCGAAGCCCACGCCGGCATCAAAAGGATGGCTGGTCTCAAACTCCTCGTAGAGCTTTAAGAGGGTTTCGTTCAGCTGCATCTTTTCTTCTTTCAGGCCGTCCAAAATGCTCCATACCTTCGGTACATTTACCATGCCGCCTGAACCTGTTCCGCTCTTATAGTAATTGTTCTGCATTCGTCCGAAGACTGCCAGCTTGCAGTCACTTTTCAGCGGCAGAACCCCCTTCTCATTTTTCAACAGTACAACGCCTTCCCGTACTGCCTGTCTTGCCAGATTTTCGTATTCCTTCCAATCCAGTGTCATCCCCTGTTTCCTCCTACTGTCACAAAATGCTTACATAAGCGGGATCTGATCCCTGATATTGCAAAGCAATATCTCTTATATTGTACCATATATTGAAGCTGTCGCAATCAAAAAATCTCTTTCTGCAGACTGCCCGGCAAAAAACTTTGAAAAAAGGCTGTGCGCCGCCATAAAAAGTGGCCGCCAGCCGAAGAACTCGACTGGCGGCCCAGGTGCATGTATTTATTTTATCAATACTTCAGAGGAAACGTGTATGCCCCTTCCGGTCCCGCCACGGGATAGTCCGCTTCGGTCTCATAAAAGGATGCTTCGAAAGACGAGTGGCCCACGATCCCTTTTACCGTGTCATCATCGCTTGTAAACAGCAGATAAGTATCCGAATCCGGAGCGTCTTCAACCACGCCCCAGCCACGCAGCTCTTTCGTATCATCAACGTGGATCAAAATATTGTACGAACCGCTCTCCATACCTTCCGTAATGACCAGGTAGCTGTCACTTGCATAGTCACCATAGTAACCGCAGCGTGTATAATCAGGAAAACCGACAAACTCTTCTCCCTTCAGATCTGCCAGCGTGCTTGTCAGGCTGTAAGCTTTCTGCTTGTAACGCATTGCTTCATTGTAGGAATAGATCATCGGGTAAATGGATCCGTCCTCATACAGATAGCTCATTCGCTCAGCCATGACGGGAACGTATTTTTCCCACTGATCGTATTCGCGCTTGACTTCTTCGTAGTTCTTGGGATCTATGTCCTGAATCCGCTTCAAAAGACTTTCGGTTTCACTTTTCCAAACCAGTGTTCCGACCTGGCTTTGTTCATTCATAGATGCCTGGTCCGGTGCATCCATCCTGCTCTGATCATATTTGTCATACAGCTCGTTTACGCCTGCCAGCTCATCCCCGAGGTTTCCTGATTTTCCGGCGATCTCTTCGATCTCTTTTGCGATCTTGTCTGCATCCGCGCCGGCTGCGCCCGTTTCGCCTGTAGCCGTAGCGCCGCTCATATAATCGCGCACATTAAAACTTTCTTCCGTCCGCTGCTCTTCATCAATGATCCCGGGAACCAGCTCGGTGCCGTAAGTATCTCCGGTCTTCGGATCGATATAATAGCGGTTCTCGGAACCTGTATAGGACCGGAAGAGAACCACGATCTGGCCCGCCTCATTGGTATCCGCTTCCCAGAAGATGTTGTACTCATCTGAGTTTACCATCTCCTCCAGATCCGGGTTATTGACAAAGCAATACTGCTTGATGGCCTCAAGGGCCTGATCCTCTGTTATGACATCCGCTGCAGTATCTGCCTCAGCATTCTCTGTCTGGTCAGCTGCGGCATCCTCTTTGACCTCCTCTGTCTGGTCCGTTTCAACAACTGCATCTTCCTGCGCTGTCTGCGCGCTTTCCGTTTCCGCAGCCGTCTCTGTGGCATCCGGCGTCACTTCTTCTGTTTTATTCTGTCCGCAGGAGCTCAAGCCCACAACCATGCAACACAACAATACAACAATTCTTTTTTTCATAAACTCTCCTTTTTTGATTTATCAGCAGCTATCCGAACATGTATTTTCATATCGGACTTAACACTGCCTCCCTGATATTTTTTTTACAAATTTATTGTCAGTATATCACAAAATGCCGTTTCTTCAAAACTCTGCGGGCTTTTCTCCGGGATTTTGAAACTGATATCCCCTATACGATGCAAATGGTCTTGTCAGGAAGATGCAAAAATGCTTAAATAGTGCCATGAAACAACTATCCCTTTTCCCGGAAGAAAATATCGATCCCAGGCCGCCTGAGACGTTTAACTGGAACCTTTGGCACGGATGCACCCGGGCCAGCGCCGGCTGCCTTCACTGCTATGTGTACCGCAGGGATGAATCCATCGGAAAGGATCCTTCCCAGGTACAAAAGACCGCAAACTTCGATCTTCCGGTGCGGATCTTAAGGTCGGGAAAAAATAAAGGCCTCTACAAAGTCCCCCAAGGCTCCCATATATGGACCTGCTTTTCTTCTGATTTCTTCCATCCGGATGCAGACGAGTGGCGGGAGGACGCCTGGGATATGATGCGCGAACGCGCAGACTGCACTTTTTTCATGATCACAAAAAGACCGGAACGGATCGCAGACCACCTGCCAAAAGGATGGGGGCAGGACTGGGCGCATATCACCATCGCAGTCACCTGTGAAAACCAGGAGCTGGCGGACAAACGGCTGCCGGTCTATCTGTCCCTTCCGCTCTTTCACCATGCCGTGATGATCGAGCCGATGCTGACCGCAGTTGATCTGCAGCCATATATTGACGGCTATAAAATGGCCGACGGCACGCCTGTCATAAAACACGTTTCCGTCGGCGGAGAATCCGGTCATGACGCCCGGATCTGCGATTATTCCTGGATAGAGTCCGTCCATGCGCAGTGCGCGGAAAACGGGATCACCTTCTACTACCATCAAACCGGTGCAAAACTGATCAAGGATGGCAAGCTTTACCACATCCCCCGCAAACAGCAGCACACCCAGGCGCATAAGGCCGGGCTGGATATTAAGTAGACGCAAAGTGAAGCCATTCCTTTAGCATCTCACGTTCCAAAATAGCGCTCTATTTCCTGCATCCTGGCCCTTTGATCTGCGCCAAAGGGGCATCTTTTGCTGCAATGTCCGCAACCGGCGCAGTCTGAGGCTTTCTTTTCCAGTGCAAGGTAATGCTCCTTTGCCATTTCATCGCCGATCAGCGCCAGGTCATAAAACTTATTGACTGTTCCGATGTCAATCCCCACAGGACAGGGCATACAGTGATTGCAATAGACACATTTTCCCTGTGCCTGCGGCGGCGCAAAAGAACCTACAATGCTGTAATCCAGCTCCTCTTCGCTCATCTCAAAGTACTTCAGGAGCGCGTCGATCTCCCCTGCGCTCTGCGCCCCCGGAAGGACGGTAAGCACGCCCGGTTTATCCAGGGCATATTTCATACACTGATAGATGGAGAGCGCCTTTCCGAATGGCGACGTCCTGCTGTCTAAAAGCTGTCCGCCGGAAAAAGGCTTCATCACGGATATCCCGACGCCCATTTTTTCACATCTTTTGTAAATGTCTGCTCTTTCATCCAAGCCGCCGTATGCGTATGCGCCATGGTTGTAATCATAAGCCGGATTGACGGAAAACATCAGCATATCGATCAGGTTTAAATCAAGGATTTCCTGTATGACAGAAGGCGTATGGGAAGAGGCCCCGATATGCTTGACCACGCCCTGCTTTTTCATCTCCAAAAGATAGTCCAAAATGCCGTTTTTCCGGAACCGTTCAAAATCCCGGCTTTCATCCTGACAGTGGATAAAACCATAGTCTATGTAGTCCGTATCCAGATCCGTAAGCTGCTGATCCACGGACTTTTTTACCGTATCAAGGCTCAGCGTCCAGCCATATGCTCCTCTGGTATAATCCGCACCGAAATGAATCTGATACAGCACCTTGTCCCGGACATCCGATAACGCCTCCCGGAACATGGGAAAGGCTGCGCCGTCAGCCGTGGCAAGATCATAGTAATTGACCCCGCCCTCAAACGCTCGTCTGATAGTTTTTACCGCCTGCTCAAATCCTACATCTGCAATATACGCGGATCCCATGCCGATCTCACTGATCCTGTCCCCGGTCCGCCGGTTTTGTCGGTAGTTCATTTGCGTATCCCCTTCAGCCTAAATATACTCCACGCCAATCGCGGTCAATCTCTCCCTCATTGCTTTGATTTTTCCCTCTGGGAATCTTCTTCCGATGCAGTCTGTCAGCATTTTGACCTTTATGTTTGCTTTCACGGCGCCTTTGGCCGTTGCCCCTACGCATCCGCATTCATCAAGTCCGCAAAGGACCATCTCTTTATAGCCTGCTTTTGTGACATGCTCGCGAAATGCATTTGCCGTAAATGTATCCGAGCGGTTTTTCTCAAAAATCAGATCAGAAATTACTGTCAGCCCGCTGAACAATTCTGCGCCTTTTGTTCCTCTGATCGAAAAACCGACGCCCCACATCCATTTGGGCAAAATATGCTTGATATAGATGATGTCATATCCTTTTTCCTGATAGGATCGGATTGCCTGATTCACATTGCCGACCAGATCATCTGTGTCATAGGAGAACAATTCTTTTCTTTGACTCCACAGATAATCATTCTGCATGTCGATTACCAAAAGCGCTTTTTTCTGCATCGTATTCACTCTCTGTAAGTGCTAACCTTAATTTTCGTCTTCCGTCTCATGACGGAAAACAGCCTTGATCAAATCAGCCGGTGATGCATCTGATGATTTATCCTCG
>JAFZNL010000327.1 GCA_017550925.1 Lachnospiraceae bacterium
ATTCATTTTACAGATAGTATCTAAATATTCAATAAGGGCCTCTTTATATATTTTTCTTTTCTCATCAGACAAATCCAAAACAAATCTGTCAGTTCCATGATACAGCCCTATTTTATAATAATCCCAATCATATTCTTTCAAAAAATCCTTTTTTATTTGCTTTAGAATCTCTTTATATTTATCCATTGTATAAGTCATTTTGCCCTCCTAATCTTATAGTATTCATCCATCAACAGTCAGTACACTGATATAACTATTTCCCTCCCTTTACTGTCAATCATCTTTCTTGTTAAATAGTCGCATGATATTGCACCGGGTTATATCTGTCACTGAACCCACGGTATAAAAAGGACTATCCTGTTGTTCTTGGACCGCTTTAAGCTTTTGAATCAACCAACTCATATCAATGCTGTTTTTACTTCCGGTTCTGAAGTCCATCTTTACCATATTCCTCACGATTCTGACACATCAAAAAAGAATGGTACACTCTTTGTAGTGTACCATTCCTTTTTTCTTTTGTCCATAGCTCACAGAACATTTGTTCGTTATTGTGAAAACTCATAACGCTTTCAAACAGATTGACCAAATGTTCAATCACCTCATTCTGATACCCATAATCATCATAACTGTAACCCACAGGATCGCAAATAATGCACTGATAATCCAAAACATCCTGCTTCCGTGAATTCCAAGCGGATCTTGCCTTGCAAAATCTTCCGCCGAATCTGTCCATACCCTATTGTCAAGTTTTGAAGGATGCGCACCGTACAATGCATGAAAAAAAGCATCCATATCCTCTTCCAAAAAATACGGTATATTGGTTGAATTCATCTCCCATACATACCGCACCCTTATTACGGTCTTGTCCGCCATGCTTTCAAATCTCACAGCGTATTTCTCCGGTCCCGTTGCTGACAAGGTCTGATCCAAATAGGGATCTTCGAAGAAGAAATACAGAATACCGTCTATGGTCTGCGTCTTGTATTTGGAGATCTTTCCATCAACAGGATTCCCTATCCTTTTGAGACAATCACTCACAGATAGTGACGTTTCATAAACATGGTCAAGACGGCCGGCCCGTTCATCTTCTATTTTCATTTGTACATCCGGATTTAACTTATATCCTCTTGCCATAGAATACCCTATAACGTCAATAAATTCATAACCATCGTGGTCATGAGGTCTTTTTCCTTCGGATCAGACTGCGCTATCATAAGTGTGATCGCCACAAGTGCCCCATCGCTGATCACCTTCTGTCCGTCCCTGAAAAGCGCATTGTTTCTGTTTAAAAACTCCAGAAACAGCGATGCTGCGATCCGCTTGCATCCGTCAGCAAAGGGATGGTCTTTAATCATAAAATACAGCAGGTTTGCTGCCTTTTCCTCAAGTGTCGGATAGACCTCTCCGCCAAATACATCCTGATAGACAGCAGCGAGGATCCCCTCAATCTTTCCGGGCTCTTTCTCAACGCCGAACACTGCCGACTTAAAACTGCCTTCCATCAGAGAAACCATTTTCCTGCAATCTTCGTAGGTGATCCTGTAAATCGGTTGTCTGCCCTCAGGCTTGATCAAAGTCTGATGATCATACTGATCAAGGAGTTTCAGCGCCCCAGCATATAAATTTACCGCCTGCAGCACTTCGCCATCACCTGTTTCAAATAATCCCATTTCATTTTCCTGATTCATACTCATCCCCTCCTATAACATTTTGAATACGTATCATTCCTGCGCAAAACTGCCATACCCGGCAACCGCATCATCAATGGTCATCGCGCCGGTTGCAGTGCCATAAACCGCCTTCCGAAGCTGGATGACTGCATCATCTGTCAGGCCAAACTCTTCCGGTGACAGAATCCGATCCTGAGGCACAGCACCAAAAGCCGCGTACATACTGTTAAGAGACAGGTCTTTGGTGGGGGATAAAAGCCCCTTGTTCTTTGCCATCTCGTTCAGTTCCGTTGATGTGATCAAAAACCGCATAAACTCATTGGCCATGTCCAGATTCCCGCTGTCCTTGTTAACAGAGAACTGCAGATTCGGCATGTCAAGGAAATTTGCACCTTCATCCGACATGGGAACCGGTACAAACGAGTATGTAAAGGGATTGGCGATAAAAGCATCGGAACGGCTTTCCCGCTTTTTCGTTCCGGAAACCGCATCTCCGGAAGCAACCATCATGGGAACATCCCCTTCGAAAAACCGAAGGATCACGGCATCATAATTGTTTTCAATCCCGCTGCAGGCATCCAGGTTCACACAGCCGTCGCCTAAGAACTGCTCCATCTTCTCCAGGGTGGGACGCATATACTCGCCAGCCGACGGATCCATGGCATTGAGTTTTTTGACTGCCTCTGCGTCCCCAGCCACCGTTCCGCAGAAGTAAGGATATGCTGTCAAAGTGAAAAGCGATGTGGTTTCCTCATTGGAGAAGCCCATCATCGGGCTTTCATAGCCTTTGTTGCTAAGGGCGGCGCACACAGCCACCAGCTCTTTATAAGTTGTCGGAACGCTCAGTCCTTCTTTTTCAAACAGGGTATTGTTCACCAGCATGCCGTAAGTATTTGCAAAAACCGGCACCATCGGGAGTGTATCGTCCGCTGTATTCAGAATGATATTGCTGCGGATGCAGTCCAGATTAAGCCCGAGCTTGGGATCCGCCAGGTTTTCAGCATGATCGATAACAGATTGGTACTGGTCGCGCCCATACATCGCAGATCCGCTGCTCACCCTCTAAGTAGTTCTCCGTCACCTTCTCCATAGTGACCGTGGTGTTTTCAAAATGCTCTATCTGCCTTTGATAAGAATCCCGGTTTACAAATCCGGAGTAGAGCACAACGAAGGTCAATATGGCGGACAAGATGATCACATTGACTAAGATAATAAAAATCTTTTTCATATACTCTCGCTATGTTTATCGTAATAAAAAAGCCACACTGAATCTTTTCAGATAACTCAGTGTAGCATTCTTTTCCTGCTTTGTCTATTGTCTGCCAAATGTCCGCTTATGTTTCTTTTGCATGTAAAACGCGCACATCCACTTCCTCCTGCCATCAGGCCGTGCGTGCCAGGTAATATCCCTGGAACAGGTAAACCCCAATGCCCACCAGATAATCAAATTCCTCTTTTTCTTCCACGCCTTCCGCAACGACCAGCAAGCCGTCCGAATGGAATTTCAGCACAAGATCCTGTACATTCTGCTGTTTTTCCGGGAAATGGTCTATGCCGGATATCAGCTCCCTGTCAAGTTTCACGATATGCGGTTTCATGATCCCG
>JAFZNL010000328.1 GCA_017550925.1 Lachnospiraceae bacterium
GGTGAAGTCATCGACGCCATGAAGGCATATATGCGTGACAATACGATCTCAACATCGCAGCTGCTGCGCTACCTGAAGGGACCGGATTTTCCCACGGGCGGCATCGTTTGCAACGCTGAGGAACTGAAAGAGATCTATGAAACCGGTACCGGAAAACTCCGCATTCGCGGTAAGGTAGATATTGAAAAAGGAAAAGCCGGGCATACCAATGTGGTGATCACCGAGATCCCCTATACCATGATCGGCGCCGGCATCGGTAAATTCCTGCTGGAAGTTGCAGCCCTTTCAGAATCCAAGAAAACAAATGATATCGTGGATATCACCAACCAGTCCAGCAAGGACGGCATCCGCATCGTAATCGAACTTCGTAAAGATGCAGATGTAGACAATTTTATCAATCTGCTGTATAAAAAGACCAAGTTAGAAGACAGCTTCGGCGTTAATATGTTAGCGGTTGTGAATAATCGTCCGGAGATCATGGGCCTGAAGGAAATCTTCGGTCATGTGGTGGATTTCCAGTATGAACTGGCAAGGCGCAAATACACGACCCTCCTTGAAAAAGAAAAGGAAAAACGTGAGATCCAGGAAGGCCTGATCAAAGCCACCAGCGTCATCGACCTGATCATTGAGATCCTGCGGGGATCCAAAGACCGTGCCATGGCAAAAAGATGCCTGGTGGAAGGTGATGCCACAGGGATCAACTTCAAATCCAGGGAAAGCAAGATCATGGCTGAACAGCTCCGCTTTACGGAAAAGCAGGCCAATGCGATCTTAGAGATGCGCCTGTATAAACTGATCGGCTTAGAGATCGAAGCACTGTTAAAAGAGCATGATGAGACCATGGCGAATATTTATCGTTATGAGGATATCCTGGAAAGCCACGAGTCCATGACCATGGTCATTACAGAAGAACTGGATCGTTACAAAAAGGAATTTGCGCGGAAGCGCCGCACCATAATCGATCAGGTAGAGCAGGCGGTCTATGTGGAAAAACCCGTAGAGGAGATGGATCTGTACTTCCTGA
Source organism: Lachnospiraceae bacterium (assembly GCA_017550925.1). Taxonomy (GTDB): domain Bacteria; phylum Bacillota; class Clostridia; order Lachnospirales; family Lachnospiraceae; genus RGIG7926. Next base: position 1,025 of record JAFZNL010000328.1, read on the forward strand.
TGGATAAATTCGGATATGCAAGATGTGTCGATACGGCTACCTTTGAGAGGAATCAGGAAGCAGCCCTTGCAGAAAATAAATATATCTGTACCTGCAAGAATACAGGAAGGATCTGTGTCTTTACGGATATCGGACAACTCCATACCATCAAGGTATCGGATCTTCCTTTCGGTAAGTTCCGTGATAAGGGCATTCCCATCGATAATGTGAGCCAGTATGATGCTTCAAAAGAGCAAGTGCTCTGTGTGACCAGCAAATCAGAACTGAATCTCTATCGCATGATCTTTGTTTCGGAAAAAGCAAATATGAAGATCGTGGATGGCGGCGAGTTTGATGTCAGCAAGAAGACTGTGGCAGCAACGAAACTGATTGACGGCGATGTGCTGGTATCCGTTGCAGTGATGAAAGAATACAAGGACATCATTCTGCAATCCGAGAGTGGTTTCTTCCTGAAATTCCCCGTAGCAGATATTCCGGAGAAGAAAAAGGGCGCTGTGGGTGTTCGTGGCATGAAGCTGGAAGCAAAAGATAAACTGACCAATGTGTATTATTCCGTCGGACTGGATCCTGCGCAGATCACATATAAGGAAAAAGACTTTGATTCCAGTCGCCTGAAACTGGCAAAACGCGACGGCAAGGGAACAAAAATCCGTATTTGATCCATTAAGTAACAGATTTAACCCGATAAATTAACTGATGAGGGCCAAAAGGGAGGAAACCGTATGCGCGTGATCGCAGGTTCAGCAAGGAGCGTGCCGCTGAAGAGTCCGCCGGGAGATCATACAAGACCGACCACGGACAGGACCAAGGAAACACTCTTTAATATCATACAAAATGAGATCCCCGGCTGCAGTTTTCTGGACCTGTTTGCCGGCTCAGGCGGTATCGGTATCGAGGCGCTTTCGCGAGGTGCTGCCTGGTGTGTTTTTGTGGAAAATGACAAAGCAGCCATTGACTGTCTGAATGATAATCTGCAAAAAACAAAACTCGGAGATAAAACCTCCGTCATTAAGCAGGATACCTTTGTGGCACTGACCAATTTAGAGTATAAGTATACTTTTGATGTAATCTTCATGGATCCGCCCTATGATAAAAATATGGAACGAAGAGTCCTTGAATATCTGACCATGTCCAGGATGATCGATGAAGACTCCCTGATCATTTTTGAGGCATCGCTGGATACGGATATCAGTTATCTGTCGGATCTGCGATATGAACTTGTAAAGGAAAAACGATATAAGACCAATAAACATGTTTTTGTACGGCGGATGCCAAGATGATGATACGGCGTACAGTCCAATGTAAGAAGTATCAGCCGGAATTTGGTGATCATTTCAGTAAGGAGGCGTCATGAGCAAAGCGATCTACCCTGGAAGTTTTGATCCTGTTACCCTTGGACATATGGATGTAATAAAGCGCGCAGCAGGCATTTTTGATGAAGTTGTGATCTGTGTTTTAAACAATGTCAACAAATCCGCGTTGTTTTCTGTGCAGGACCGTGTTAGAATATTGCAGGAAGCAACAAAGGATATCGAAAATGTGGTTGTGGAGAGTTACAGCGGTCTGCTGACCCAGTATGCAAAAGAAAAACACATCCATGTTGTTGTCAGGGGTCTGCGTGCAGTAACGGATTTTGAGTATGAACTGCAAAATGCCCAGACAAACAGAAAACTGTCCGGCGGCTATTTAGATACCATGTTTTTGACCACTTCTTTGGAATATGCGTATCTTTCTTCGTCGACAGTCAAGGAGATTGCAAGTTTCGGCGGAGATGTAACAGATTGTGTGCCGGATTTTGTTGCAAATCTTCTGTATGAGAAGTATAATAAAAAATCGTAGGAACATCATTTCGTAAATCACAGGAGGGTGCCATGAGTTCAAAATTTGAGCAGATGATCGATGACATTGAAGACTATATCCATAGCTGTAAGAATAAGCCTTTATCAAACCAGTTGATCATTGTAAATAAAGATGAGATCCTTGATATGCTGCAGGAACTCAGACAGAAGACTCCTGTTGAGATCAGCAGATATCAAAAGGTTATCAGCAATAAAGAAGCCATCTTAAATGATGCAAGGCAGAAGGCAGAAGCGCTGATTGACGAGGCAGCAAAGCATACCAATCAACTTGTCAGCGAGTCCGAGATCATGCAGCAGGCCTATGCGCAGGCACAGGAAATCGTGGAAATGGCTTCTGCACAGGCGCAGGACATTTTGGATAAGGCCAACGAAGAAGCCTATAATATGCGAATGGCTGCTGTTTCCTATACCGATGATAATTTGGCAAGCATAGAAAACATATTATCACACGGCATTGATGTTGCAGCAACAAATTATGAGAGATTGATGACACAGCTGCAGGAAAACATCCAGACCATCCAGGCTAACCGTGCACAGTTATATCCGGTTGGTGATGATAGTGATGATAGTGGCAGTGATAGTGGCATTTCTGACAAAAGCTCGGATAAAGAAGAGAGCGGTTCCAAGAATGAAGGCGAAGTGGACGTGATCTAAGACCGCCGCATTCGATTCGCAGCGCGTTTGACAGGATCGTTTTTGTATTACATAGTCATTTCAGTTATGGGGACTGCGCCGCCGGCTGACAGTCCCTATTCTTTTGTGAAAATCCTACCGGAAAATGACCGCTTGATATAACAAAGCGAAACGAAAATTATTGATGTTATCTAGAGAATTATATGAAAAGAGCTCAGAAGGGCGAATACGGGTATTTGTCCTATAAAAAGAAAATTGAAACGATCAAAACTCTGATCTATTTTGCGATCCCCCTGGCACTGTTTTTTGCCGGA
>JAFZNL010000329.1 GCA_017550925.1 Lachnospiraceae bacterium
GCAGAGGAAAACCGCAAGATGCTGGATGATATCCTGTATCCTATCCTGGAATCGGATGAACTGCTGGATGATAACACGGTCAGTGAGATGAGTGAATTTGAAGAAAAACTCCTGACCCTGGCTTCTGATACCACGGACTTTGAAAACCTGGATGTGCCGATCATGGCACTGGTTGCAAAGCGTCTGAGCGCTGATGCGCATCACAAGACGGATGTGGCAAACCGGATCATTCAGATGGATGCGGTGCTGATCTCCTGTTATTCGCTGATGAACCAGACGGAGAGGATCGAATCGGATCCACATATCAGCGAAACTTTCCGAAAGCATGGACTTGCGGCAGGTGATTTTTTCCTGGAAATGGCCAAAAAAGAAAACTTCCTTTCCATACCGGACTTAGAGCTTCGGGACCTTGTGCTGACCAATGCACGGTTTGTTTCGGCTTTTTATGAGAATGCAAAGGATGAGGCATCTAAAAAACGGAATCTGGATATCCTGGACTGGATGATGCGGATCTCCGGGGATCCTTTTTATCACAGGGCAGTGCCGGATTTTGATTGGAAGTATTTTCAGTTCCGTGTACTGGGATATTATCTGCAGTGTACGGATAACGGGAATCTCAGAGGCTTTCAGGGTGAACAGCTGGAGCGGATCGCACTTGCGGCAGAAGCACTGGAAAAACTGATGGCGTCGGACGAGGATTATTTTGCTGAGGTTCTTGGCGATGAGGGCGCCAAGATTTTTATCAAACGGAATTATTATCTGACAGGACGGCTTTCGAGGGCTGATTACTGGAAGTTTCTGCTGGAAGAATATGAGATCAGGGACAAAGAGGATTTCAGTTCGGGAAGTAATTATCTGAACGTGCTGGTTCCCTTAGAGCTGATGGCATTGATGAGCGAGCGCAAAACGGCCAATGAATGCAGGCTGATGAAGACGCTGTATCAGAATATGAATGCCTATATGTTCGGTATGCCGAATGCCGGATCACTTTCCTTTGTCATGGAATATTTTACCGGATTTCTGAACCGGTTCTGTGAAAAACCCTCTGTTATGAGTTTTGAAGATTTCGGGCTGCAGACATTGGCAGCGCTGCATCCGCCTACTTATATCCATTCTTTGATGGTGGGGCAGATCACGGAGTGTCTGTGCAGTTTTATGATCGAAAAGATGCCGGACCGTCTGGTGGGAGTTTGCGGAACAAAAACGACGGAGGAGGTCCTGAGGCGCAGGGAAGAGATCCTGTATTTTGCTTATCATGCAGGTGTCTGCCACGATTTTGGGAAGATCATGATCATCGATACCATCTTTGTCTATGGGCGAAGGCTCCTTGAGTTTGAATTCCAGGTGATCAAGTCCCATCCTATGATGGGTGCAGATCTGTTAAGCAAACATGAGTCTACCCGGCGTTATGTGGATGTGGCCAAGGGACATCACAGGTTTTGGGATGATTCCAGAGGATATCCGGAAACATTCATTACTGCGAAAAGTCCGGATAAACCCATCATCGACCTGGTGATGTGCGCAGACTGTATGGATGCCGCGACGGATAGTATTGGGCGCAGCTATAACAGCGGAAAGACCTTGAAAGAATACTTTGATGAGGTAAGGGAACAGGCAGGCAGCCGCTATGCGCCATGGCTACCTCAGTTGATTGATGACGTAGGGGCGCAGGATGAACTCCGGTTCCTGCTCTCGGAAGGCAGGGCGGCAAATTACAGGGAAACCTATTTGTTGCTGAAGAATGTGCGGGAAAAAGGAAGATAAAAAATTTTACTTTTCAACCGGGAAGAGTTGTGTTATACTATGCGAGTGTGTGGTCTGAAAAGGCCTTTATATGCTATTTATAAGTTTTATTAAAAAGCGAGGAAACAGAAATGAAGAAACATGTAAGAACACTGAACACAAGAGATCTGAAGAAGTCTTTGAAAAAGGGCGGCTGCGGTGAGTGCCAGACTTCCTGCCAGTCAGCTTGTAAGACCAGCTGCACAGTTGGAAACCAGAGCTGCGAAGCAGTAAAATAAGCTGTCCGAATCGCTGTAAGGAAATAGATTCATGATTCATTGTTATCAGAATAATGGCGTAAACATCGTTATGGATGTTGAAAGTGGAGGGGTTCATGTGGTGGATGATCTGTCCTACCTGTTGATCCCTGCCCTTGAGCCGGTCTTTATGCGGGAGCATTCGGAAGAAGAAGTGCTTTCCGCGGCTTTTTGTGTGCTTAGAGAAAATGCAGGGCAGGAAGCAGAAATGACCGGAAATGATGCGTCCGAGGTGGCAGGCTATCAGAAGGAAGAGATCGAGGAGGTCGTTTCGGAGATCATCTCCCTCTATGAGGAAGACCTGCTTTACACCTCAGATGTTTATGAAAAGGCTATCGAAAGCTTTCAAAAGCGCGAGATCGTGGTAAAAGCCCTGTGCCTGCATGTGGCCCATGACTGTAACCTTGCCTGCAAGTACTGTTTTGCGGAAGAAGGGGAATACCACGGCAGACGGGCGCTGATGGACCTTGAAACCGGAAAAAAAGCGCTGGATTTTCTTGTGGCAAACAGCGGCCTTCGAAAAAATCTGGAAGTGGACTTTTTCGGCGGTGAACCGCTGATGAACTGGGAAGTGGTTAAAGAGCTTGTATCTTACGGAAGATCCATCGAAGAGGCGAACGGTAAGAAGTTTCGCTTTACCCTGACCACAAACGGTATTTTATTAAATGACGAGATCCTTGCCTTTCTGAATAAAGAAATGCACAATGTGGTCCTGTCCATTGACGGAAGGAAAAACGTCAATGACCATATGCGTCCCTTCCGGGGCGGTCAGGGCAGCTATGACACCATTGTGCCGAAGTTTCAGAAGGTGGCAGAGAGCCGCGATCAGATGAATTATTATGTGCGTGGTACTTATACGCACTATAATACAGACTTTTCCGAGGATGTGCTGCATCTTGCGGACCTGGGATTCAAACAGATCTCAGTGGAACCGGTGGTAGCAGAAGATTCCGAGGATTATGCTCTCAGGGAATCGGATCTGGATACGCTCTGTGCCCAGTACGATGAGCTGGCAAGAGAGATGATCAGCCGTAGGAAAGAAGGAAAAGGCTTTAACTTTTTCCACTTCATGATCGACTTATCCGGCGGTCCCTGTGTCTACAAGAGATTATCCGGATGTGGCGCAGGTACGGAATACTTGGCGGTTACGCCTTGGGGCGACCTGTATCCCTGTCATCAGTTCGTGGGACAGGAAGAGTTTTGTCTGGGCAATGTGACAGAGGGGATCAATCGGAAAGATATCGTGGAAAGTTTTGCAGCCTGCAATGTATATACGAAGGAAAGCTGCAAAAACTGTTTCGCCAAATACTACTGCAGCGGCGGTTGTATGGCGAATTCACAGCATTTCACCGGCAATATCAACGGTACCTATGAGATCGGGTGTGCATTGCAGAAAAAGCGTGTAGAGTGTGCGATCATGCTGCAGGCGGTGGAGGATTGATACACTGCATATGGTGAAGTGATCGATTAATTAATGATATAAATAAGCAACTCGAAGGAGAGGAGCTTATATTTTAGGAGGAATAAAAGCAATGAAAAAGTCAAGAGCAGTCATCGTGCTGATCCTGGCAATCCTGGCAATCGCCGGAATGGGCTACATCGCCTGGTTCGGTATCGGCGCAGGAAAGACAGGAGCAGCGACCAACATCAAGCAGGGCCTCGACCTGGCAGGGGGTGTCAGCATCACATATCAGGTTGTCGGTGAAGAGGATCCGTCCAATGAAGATATGGCGGATACCATCTACAAGCTGCAGCGTCGTGTAGAAGGCTACAGCACCGAGGCACAGGTGTACAAAGAGGGTAACGATCGTATCAATATCGAGATCCCCGGCGTATCCGATGCCAATCAGATCCTGTCAGACCTGGGACGCCCCGGTAGTCTGTACTTTATCAGACAGAACGGCAGCGACGGTAATCCTAACTACAATCTGGGTGTGACTGAAGAGGGCAGCATTGATTATATGCTGACAAAATCCATCGAAGAGATCATGGGCGACGGCGGCATCGTGCTTGACGGTACCCATGTAGCAAGCGCACAGGCAACCAGCACCCAGTCTCAGTCCGGAACCAAGGATCAGCAGTATGTTGTTTCCCTTGCTTTCGATGATGTAGGAACCAAGGCTTTTGCTGATGCAACCACTTCTGCATATCAGAATGGCGAGACCATCGGTATCTACTATGATGGCGCATTTGTTTCCGTTCCGACTGTAAACGAGCCCATCACCGGTGGACAGGCACAGATCAGCGGTATGGAAAACTTCGAAGAAGCAGACAGACTTGCTTCCACCATCCGTATCGGTGGACTGAAGCTTGAGCTGGAAGAACTTCGTTCCAACGTAGTCGGTGCACAGCTTGGTTCTGATGCGATCCGTACTTCCCTGATGGCAGGTGCCATCGGATTCGGTATTGTCTGCCTGATCATGATCGTGGTTTATTTGCTGCCCGGTTTTGTATCGGCGATCGCACTGGTCATTTATGTACTGCTGACTCTTTTGACTTTAAATGCTCTGAATATTACGCTGACACTTCCCGGTATTGCCGGTGTTATCCTGGCAATCGGTATGGCAGTGGATGCGAACGTTATCATTTATGCACGTATTCGTGAGGAACTGGCAACCGGTAAGACCTTGCAGTCCTCCATCAAGATCGGTTTTGACAAGGCTATGAGCGCCATCTTAGATGGTAACATCACAACCTTGATCGCAGCAGCAGTGCTTGGCCTTCGCGGCTCAGGTTCAGTCAAGGGTTTTGCAACCACCTTGGCAATGGGTATCGTTTTATCCATGTTCACGGCACTGGTTATTTCCAGGCTTTTGATCAATGCCTGCTATGCCATCGGACTTCGTAACGAGAAGCTTTACGGCGTGGCAAAGGATCTGAAACCTATCAAGTTCCTTTCCAAGAAGCCGATCTTCTTTGCGATCTCCATCATCATGATCCTGCTTGGCTTTGTATTCATGGGCGTGAACAAAAACCAGACCGGAAACATCCTGAACTTCTCACTGGAGTTCATGGGCGGTACTTCTACCACAGTTGAGTTCAATGAGGATATGTCCATTGAAAAGATCGAAGCGGACGTTGTTCCCATTGTAGAAGGCATCACCGGTGATTCCAATGTTCAGACCCAGAAGGTAAATGATTCCAACCAGGTGATCATCAAGACCAGAACATTGACGGTTGCAGAGAGAGAGCAGTTCGTAACGGCTATGAAGGATAAATTCGGTGTGGAAGAAGCATCCATCACTGCCGAGACCATCAGCGCTACCGTATCCAATGAGATGAGACGCGACGCTGTCCTGGCTGTCATCATCGCAACCCTTTGCATGCTGGTATATATCTGGTTCCGGTTTACGGATATCCGTTTTGCAGCATCCGCCGTACTGGCATTGCTCCATGACGTACTGGTTGTGCTGGCGTTCTACGCACTGTCAAAGACCAGCGTAGGTAATACCTTCATCGCATGTATGCTGACGATCGTAGGTTACTCCATCAACTCCACCATCGTCATTTTCGACCGTATTCGTGAAAACCTTCGCGGCAGCCGCGGTAAAGATCTGGAGGAACTGGTTGATTCCAGTATCACTTCAACCCTGACAAGGTCCATTTACTCCAACTTAACGACCTTCGTTATGGTACTTGTTCTTTACATCTTAGGCGTTTCCAGCATCCGCGATTTTGCGGCACCTCTGATGGTTGGTATCGCAGCCGGTGCTTATTCATCCGTATGCGTAACCGGCGCTCTGTGGTATGTCATGAGAACGAAGATCGGTGGAACGCAGGAAGTAGCAACTGCAGGCGTAAGCGGTGCAACAGGTAAGAAAGCATCTTCTTCCAAGAAGGCTTCCGAGACAGAAAGCAAGAAGGCTGAGAGCAATACTGCTTCTACAAACAAGCCCTCGAATGCAGGCGGATCCAAGAAACAGAAAGATACTTCTCATTATCAGTCCACACCGAGAAAGAAGAGCAAGAAAAAATAATCTGTTGACATTTGGAAACGCAGATGGTATTTTGATTCATAGAAGAAGCGACGGCTAACAGGTCGCTGATCATAAGAAACAAACCTATGACGGGGAGTGAGTAGTTTTGAATCTCCTTCAGAAAGAGAGCCGCAGGCGGTGGGATTGCGGTATGAAGGCCAAAATGAATGGACCCCGGAGGGCAAACAGAAATGCGTAAGTAGAGTATGGGAGACGGAGCAGACTCTCCGTGATCAAAGGTCGGCATATGTTGGTATGTGACGATAAGCGGTTCATACCCGGGTATGCGCAGAGTGGATGCAGATGCGTCAAGCAGGGTGGCACCGCAGGATAACGAATTCCTGTCCCGGCATTGAGATTTTTCAATGCCGGGGCTTTACTTTTGAAAGGGGATAAAAATGATACTCGATACGATCGTAGAAGATAAAAAAGTGCGCCTTACAGAGCACAAAAAGAACCGTTCTTTTGAAGAGGTAAGAGCGGCCGCTGAACAGATCGTTACAGCAGATGATGAAAGAAACGCAGACCTCTTTTATCAGAACATGAAAAAGTCCGGGATCTCCATCATCGGCGAGTTCAAAAAAGCTTCTCCCAGCCTTGGGAAGATCGAAGAGAAAATCGACCTTTTGGAGCGGATCGATGAATATAACGCCTGCGTGGATGCCATCTCCTGCCTGACAGAAGAGGACCACTTCCTGGGTAACGTAGGATATCTGAAAACCATCCGGGAAAAGACAGCGCTCCCCATTCTTCGGAAAGACTTCATGATCGATGAATATCAGTTTTATGAAGCAAAGGCCATCGGTTCAGACGCAGTCCTTTTGATCACAGCGATTTTGGACGATGCGCAGATGCGTGACTTCTATCAGTTGTCGCGAGAACTGAAACTGGGCGTCCTGGTAGAAACCCATGATGAATATGAGATTGAAAGGGCGCTGAAGATCGATCCGCGGATCATCGGCATCAACAACCGGAATCTGAAAGACTTTTCCATCTCACTGGAAAACACCGGCAGGCTTCGGAAATATGTACCGCAGGATAAACTCATGATCGCAGAGAGCGGGATCATGGGAGATGAAGATGTCCGCTACTTAAAAGAGGTTGGCGTCGACGGCTTCCTCATCGGACGGGCCTTCATGGAATCAGACAAACCGGCCGAGCTGGCGGCACGGTGGAAACGAAACTGAATGAAGGTATAGAAACGGAAAGAAGGAAAGTACAAAAACAAACCGATCGAGACTTCTGAATAGAAATTATGATGAGGGGCATACATACAATCAATACTGGGGAATACAATGAAAATCAAAATCTGCGGGATCACAACTGAAAATGAAATACAGATGTTAAACACAGCAGGCGTAGACTATGCCGGTTTCGTAATCTTCGAAAAGAGCAAACGCTATATCACGTCTACACAGGCAAGTAAACTCTTCGGCAGACTGGACGGCCATATCCAAAGGGTTGCGGTTACCGTCAGTCCCAACGAGGCGCTGCTTGAGCAGATCGAAGAAGCGGGTTTTGATATCCTGCAGGTTCATAAAGAACTGAAACAGGAGATTTTGGAGAAAGCAACGAAACCGATCTGGCTGGCAGTCAATGCGGAGGATATGGAGCAGGCGCTGGAAAAGCTGGAATGGACGAAGCAAATAGAGCCGCAGCTGGCAGCCAAAATCGAAGCCTTCGTTTTGGATGCGCCGGCTTATGGAAGCGGCAAAACCTTTAACTGGCGAAAGAGCAAACGCCTGAAAAAAGCAGGAACGAACTCGCCGCCGGAAAACGGATTGGGACAGAAACGAATGCTGATCCTGGCAGGCGGCCTGAATCCTGACAATGTGGCAGAAGGCATCGAATGCTTCTTGCCGGATGTGGTGGATGTAAGCAGCGGTGTAGAAAATGATAACGGTATCGGCAAGAGCGAGGCAAAAATACAAGCCTTCGTCACCGCAGTCAGGTCAGTAACAACGCAGTAAGATACAACAACCAACAACGAACCAGACGAGGTAATAAACATGAACAAAAAAGCATATTACGGTGAGTACGGCGGACAATATGTTTCGGAATCTCTGATGAATACCCTGCAGGAGATCGACGAGGCTTTTGAGGCTGCCATCAAGGATCCTGAGTTTTTGCAGCAGTACCACTATTATCTGAAACAGTATGTGGGTCGTGAGACACCGCTGTATTTAGCAGAGCGTCTCAGTGAAAAATACGGCACCAAGATCTATCTGAAAAGAGAAGACTTAAACCATACCGGTGCCCATAAGATCAACAACGTGATCGGCCAGATCCTGCTGGCAAAGAGAATGGGAAAAAAGAAGATCATCGCAGAGACCGGCGCTGGTCAGCACGGCGTGGCAACGGCAACAGGCGCTGCACTTTTCAATATGGAATGCACGGTCTTCATGGGCGAAGAAGATGTGAAGCGCCAGGCGCTGAACGTGATGAGAATGGAAATGCTCGGCGCTAAGGTGGTCTCTGTCAGATCCGGCAGCAACACCCTGAAAGATGCAACGAACGAAGCCATTAGGACCTGGGCGAAGACCGCAGAGGATACTTTTTATATCATCGGCTCTGCCATCGGTCCTTACCCTTATCCGAAGATGGTCAAGGAGTTCCAGGCAGTGATCAGCCGCGAGGCGAAAAAGCAGCATATGGAAGCAGAGGGCAGGCTTCCCGACGTGGTTATGGCCTGCGTTGGCGGCGGCTCCAATTCTATAGGCATGTTCGCTGATTTCATCGACGAGCCTTCCGTACAGCTGATCGGTGTTGAGGCAGCAGGAAAGGGTATTGATACCAATGAACATGCGGCTTCCATGGCAAAGGGTAAACCCGGCGTGCTGCATGGGACCAGATCTTATCTGTTGCAGGATGATGACGGGAACATCCAGCTGGCACATTCCATTTCCGCAGGCCTGGATTATCCCGGCGTGGGTCCCGAGCATGCATATCTGCATGATACCGGCAGGGCACAGTATGTGCCTATCACGGACAGTGAGGCCATGGATGCGTTGATGGAACTGACCCAGATCGAGGGTATCATTCCTGCGATTGAGAGTGCCCATGCTGTGGCATATGCTTTCAAAAAAGCAAAGGAAATGACACCGGACCAGTCCATGATCATCTGTCTGTCCGGAAGAGGCGACAAGGACGTTAACACGATCTCTGATTATCTGGCAGGGAAGGGATATTTGAATTAAGATATCAAACGAGGTGAAAATATGAGCAATCGAATCGAAGCGCAATTGGCGCAGTTAAAGGAAAAAGGCGAGAAAGCCTTTATCACATATTTAACGGCAGGTCTTCCGGATATGGAGACTACTGGCAAACTGATCAAAGCACAAAAAGATACGGATATTATCGAGCTGGGTATACCTTTTTCAGACCCCATCGCTGATGGTCCTGTGATCCAGCAGGCATCTTATGAAGCAATCCTGGCAGGGGCATCTTTGAAAAAGACCTTTGCCCTGATGGAAAGCCTCCGGGCAGAAGGAGTGGAAAAGCCCATCGTTTTCATGATGTACTATAACACCATCGTAAACTATGGCATCGAAGCTTTTGCAGCAAAATGCCGCCAGGCAGGGGTGGACGGGCTCATCGTTCCGGACCTTCCCATGGAAGAGCAGGAGCTGCTCCGAGCAGCCCTTACAGTTTCGGATGAAACCATTCTGATCCAGCTGGTATCTCCGATCTCAGCGGACCGCATTCCCGAGATCGTAAAGGATGCAAAAGGCTTTATCTACTGCGTATCGTCCATGGGCGTAACCGGACAGGCAGCGGATTTCCACGCAAAAGTAAAAGAGTACCTGACCTACGTCAAAGAAGTATCCGAGATTCCCGTTATGATGGGCTTCGGCATCCGGCAGGCAGCTGATGTGAAGGACGTCAAAGACATTATCGACGGCGCCATCGTCGGATCCCACTTCATCACACTGCTTAGGGAGAACGGGTTTTCCGAGGAGAGCGCAGAGGAGTATACGACGAAATTTAAGACAGAACTGAATGCAATGTAAGAACTGAACACCGATGAGCCACGCCGCAGGTGATTATCCGGGAAAACCTTCGGAGCGATAGCGACGTCAGGAATTTTCCGGATGATCACGGAGGCGGGGCGGATTACAGGATGATATATCACAAATTGAGGAGGATACCACAATGATCAAAGAAGCAATCGAGAAAATCGTAACCAGAGAAGACTTGACCTACGACGAAGCCTACACCGTCATGAACGAGATCATGGACGGCGAGTCAACCCCTACCCAGAACGCTGCATTTTTGGCAGCCCTTTCCACCAAGAGTGCCAAGGCTGAGACCATCGACGAGATCCGCGGCTGTGCGGCAGCTATGCGTGAACATGCCACCAAATGTGATACCGGCGACATGGAAACCCTTGAGATCGTGGGCACCGGAGGCGATCGGGCAGGCAGCTTTAATATTTCCACCACAACGGCTTTTGTGGCTGCAGCAGCGGGGGTCAAGGTGGCAAAACATGGTAACCGCGCCGCATCTTCTAAGTCCGGTACCGCAGACTGTCTGGAAGCCCTGGGAGCTAAGATCGACCTGGAGCCGGAAAAATGCGTGGATCTTTTGAAAAATACCGGCTTTTGCTTTTTCTTCGCGCAGAAGTATCATACATCCATGAAATATGTGGGTGCCATCCGCAGGGAGCTGGGCTTCCGTACTGTGTTTAACATCTTAGGGCCCCTGACCAATCCGGCCTGTCCCGAGCGTCAGCTTCTCGGTGTCTATGATGAGTATCTGATCGAGCCTCTGGCAAGAGTGCTTTACGGCCTTGGCGTGAAAAAGGGCATGGTTGTTTACGGAAGAGAGAAGCTGGACGAGATCTCTGCAGTGGGCGAGACCGCGATCTGCGAGTTTTCCAACGGCAGATATACCACTTATGAGATCACACCGGAGGAA
>JAFZNL010000032.1 GCA_017550925.1 Lachnospiraceae bacterium
AAGTGGGAAACTACGTATTTTTGCTGGAGGAATTTCATATCCGGACGGCGTCCTTCCTTGACAGAAAAAGGCTGAAATGATAGCATACAAGCGGGACGAAGCAAAAATTATGAGAGAGTTTTAAAGGAGAATATTATGAAAAAAAGAGTAGCGATTTTGTTGAGTTGTGCCATGATGGCAATGCTTCTGTTCGGCTGTGGTTCCAATAAAGCCGGATTGAAGGGAAATACCTTTACCGTTGGTTTTGACGCAGAGTTCCCGCCTTATGGCTATATGGATGATAATGGCGAGTATGTAGGCTTTGACCTTTCTCTGGCTGAGGAAGTTTGCAAGCGTAACGGCTGGACACTGAAAAAGCAGCCCATCGACTGGGACGCAAAGGATATGGAACTTTCCTCTGGATCCATTGACTGCATCTGGAACGGCTTTACCATTAACGGCAGGGAAGACGCTTATACCTGGACCGTACCTTATGTAGATAATTCACAGGTATTTGTTGTGGCTGCGGATTCCGGCATCTCTTCCCAGGCAGACCTGGCAGGCAAGATTGTAGCCGTACAGGCAGATTCTTCCGCCCTGGCAGCACTGCAGGAGGATGAGAATAAAGAGCTGGCTGACAGTTTTGCATCCATGAATCAGTTCGCAGATTATAACACCGCTTTCATGGATCTGGAAGCAGGCGCTGTGGATGCGGTAGCTATGGATATCGGCGTGGCAAATTATCAGATGGAATCCAGGGATGCAGGCAAGTTTGTGATCCTGTCCGATTACCTGTCTTCCGAGCAGTACGGCGTAGGCTTTTTACTGGGCAATGAAACCCTTCGTGATACAGTACAGAACACCCTTTTCGAGATGCTGGATGACGGAACTTTTGAAAAGATCGCAAAGGATTGGGGACAGGAGAGCACCATCTGCCTGAAACACTAATGACTATTCACAGTAGATTACGATAGACAGGCATGCGGGACTGTGAATAGTTATATATAATCTTCGGGAGTAACGAATGAATATTCAGACCATGTTATTGCAGCTGGGCGGCGGTATGATGGTGACAGTGGAGATCTTTGTACTGACACTGTTGTTTTCCCTGCCGCTGGGGCTGCTTGTCTCGTTTGGAAGAATGTCGAAAAACGGCATCGTCCGGACCATCAGCAAAGTCTATATCTCCATCATGCGCGGAACGCCTCTGATGCTGCAGCTGTTAGTCGTCTATTTCGGACCCTACTATCTGTTCGGCATGAAGATCAGTGCCGGCTACCGCATGACGGCTGTGATCATCGGCTTTGTGCTCAACTACGCAGCTTATTTTGCAGAGATCTACAGAGCCGGAATCGAGTCCATCCCGGTGGGTCAGTACGAGGCTGCCAAGGTGTTGGGCTATTCCCAAGCGCAGACTTTTTTCAGGATCATTTTTCCCCAGGTGGTAAAAAGAGTCCTTCCGCCGGTGACGAATGAAGTCATCACGCTGGTGAAGGATACATCTCTTGCCTTCGCCCTTGCGGTGGCGGAGATGTTCACCATGGCAAAGCAGGTGGCCAGTGCACAGACCACAGTAATGCCGCTGATGGTAGCGGGACTGTTTTATTATATCTTCAATCTGCTGGTGGCTTTCGTTATGGAATCCATTGAGAAAAAACTGGCGTATTACAGATAATGATTTACGGACATTTGAGTTTGCTGTGTAAGATCCGATAGATAACTGGATTTGATCAGGTAATAAAGAATTAGGAGAATCTATGGAAAATCAGGATCAGGTACTTCTTTCCATTGATCATATGAAAAAATCCTTTGGTGACTTAGAGGTCATCAGGGATTTTTCTTTGCATGTAAAAAAGGGCGAGGTGGTATCCATCATCGGACCTTCGGGATCGGGCAAATCCACGATCCTGCGGTGCGCAACAATGCTTGAGTGGATGGATGACGGCTCCCTATCCTATCTGGGCGAGTATGCCGCAAAGAGCGAAAACGGAAAGAGTGTTTATCAGCCAAAGTCGGAGCTGAAAAAACTGCATCGGCATTTTGGCCTCGTATTTCAGAATTTTAATCTCTTTCCCCATTACAGCGTGTTGAAAAATGTATGTGAGCCCCAGATGCTGACAGGGGGCGCGGATAAGGAGACGGCGGAGAAAAATGCCAGGTCTCTTTTGGCAAGGCTGGGCCTTGCGGAAAAAGCGGATGCCTATCCCTTCCAGCTTTCCGGCGGCCAGCAGCAAAGGGTTTCTATCGCAAGGGCACTGGCACTGTCTCCGGATATCCTGTTTTTTGATGAGCCCACATCGGCTCTGGATCCGGAGCTGACCGGTGAGGTCCTCAAGGTGATCCGCTCCCTGGCGGATGAGCATATGACCATGGTCATTGTGACCCATGAGATGCAGTTTGCAAAGGAATTGTCAGACCGGATCATCTTTATGGAAAAGGGCGTGGTTGCAGCCGAGGGAACGCCGGAGGAGGTATTCTCTTCGGATAACGCCAGGGTACGGGAGTTTATCGGCGCTATCGGCGCAGGATGATGCCGGGTAAAATCCCGAGGTAAAGAATGACCCAAGTGATGCCGAAATATATGTTATAGATGCGAATATGTAATCCATTGGTAAGGGGTCAGTATGAAGATCAATTTTGAACAGATGCAAAAAGAGGCGGCAAAGAATGCTGCCATGACAGCAGGCAGGACTGAAGGCTATATGCCGGCAGGCGGCTTCCCGGTAACAGGACAAAAGGGGGCGGCGCCGGTATCACAGGCAGGCAGTCCTGCCGGTTTTTCTGTGGACTTTTCCGGCAAGGCAGCAGCCCCCGGCAGCTACGGAAGACAGAAAGAAGAGACAGAAAGCATCGCTGATAAAGCCGCTTCTCAGGATCCGGCTGCCATGAATAAATACATGGTGGTCATGTCCCATACCATGTCGGGAGAGGATTATCGCAAACTGACAGAGGAAGGCGTGCATCCCGGCAAGATCGAAGCGTCCGACAGCGTGACCATCATGGATCATATCAAGACGGTCATGGCCAGGAGCGGCACGGTAGTGGAAGGATTTAACGGCCAGGGCGACCTGGATATGGATATGCTTCGTCAGATCACGGGCAGCGAGACTTTTGCAAAAGAGTTAGCAAATGCTTACCGGGAAAAGGATCTTCCCATAACGGAAGATACTGTCCGTGATGTTGCAGCGCAGATGGAAAAACTTTCATCTGTCCATGGCCTGACCGATGGCATGAAGCAGTATCTGCTGGAAAACAATCTTGATCCCACCATCGATAATATTTATCTGGCACAGTATTCCGCAGGAAACGCGGCAGTAAAGGGCGGCGGATATTTTGCGGAAGGTCTTGGCGGCTATATCGGAAAGACTGCGGAAGGTCTCAGTGCTGATGAAATGCAGATGCTGTCCGGTAGGATCTCTGAGATCACTTCGGAAGCCGGACTTTTGGAAAATGATACAACCCGGCGTGAGTGCGAGTTTTTGCTGGATGCAGATATTCCGCTGACACCGGAAAACCTGCTGGCGCTTTCAAGATTAGATGAGATTGAGATCCCCATTGATGATAAGACAGCCATCGGTTATATGACGGATGCCATCGCAGAAGGAAAAGGTGCAGGTGCAGCGGACCTTGGCGGAAGAAGCCTTTTGGCAGAGGCAGAGAAACTGCTGGAGCAGACAGCGCAGATCTCCGAGCAGGCAGTGGAAAACGTGATCGCGGAAGGAAAGACCTTCACCATTCGGTCTCTTTCCATGACACAGAGACAGATTGACCTTGCGATGACGCAGGGATTCTCAAATAGTAGCGTAGCAGCAGCGGCAGGTACATCAGAAGCAGTAATGACGCAGATCGGAATGGCAAACGGTGAGGCGGCTGCTTTTGCAGCATCCGTGGATACAATGGAGGCAGCAAAACTGACACTGACTCAGGTGCAGTTGCGGATGACAGTGTCTGCAAATATGGCACTGCTCTCATCAGGATACAGCATAGACACCACACCCCTTGAACAATTAGTTGATGACTTAAAAGCAGTTGAGACTGCAGGAAGACAGACCTGGGGTCTGCAGGCGCAGAGCGTAGAGGGACAGGCACTTTTCTCTGAGACCATGGCAGAAAGAGAAGCCCTCTTTGATATGCCCGCTGCACTGCTGGGACGGATCGTTGACAGCAGCCAGGAGCTGAGTCTTCGCCATATCGGCGAGGTGGGCAGGAACCTGCAGGAGACATACCGTCAGGCAGGAGAAAGCTATGAAGCGCTGATGACAGCTCCGCGGGCGGATCTTGGAGACAGTATCAAAAACGCTTTCCGCAACGTGGAGGAGATCCTTTCCATGAATGATATGCTGCCGACGGAGGATAACCGAAAGGCAGTCAGGATCCTGTCCTATAACCATATGGATGTGACCCCGGATAATATCGCAAGTGTCAGGCTGGCTGACCAGACGCTGACATCGGTGCTAAAAAAGATGAACCCGGCTGCAACACTGCAGATGATCCGGGACGGGATCAATCCCCTGGAGCAGTCTTTAGAAGAGCTTTCCGCCTATTTTGATGAGCAGGAACTTTCCCTTCCTGTGCGCAGTGAAAAATATTCCCGTTTCCTGTATGAAATGGAACAAAGCGGCGATATTACCCAGGATGAACGGGAAAGCTATATGGGCATTTACCGTCTGATCACCCAGATTGAAAAGGGAGACAGTAAGGCTGTGGGATCGCTGGTGGGCAGCGGTAGGGAGTTAACCTTTGCGAACCTTTTGTCGGCGGTGAGAACATCCCAAAAGGGCGGTATTTCAGCAGAGATCGGAGACGATTTCGGCGGTGTGGTTTCCCAGATTGATAAGAGTATCTCCGACCAGATCGATACCTACTTCCGGAAGAAAGCTATGGATCTGTCCGGCTCCGTTACGCCGCAGCTGTTCAAACAATCTGCGATCACGATGCAGAGCAGCATGGAAGAACTGATCCTGGCGGATGATGAGCTAAGGGCGCAGATGGGCGACATGGGCAGCACAGCAGCACCGCTTCCCGGGAGCCTGGAAGCAGAATTTGAAGAGCTGCAGCAGGCACTTAATAGCCCCCAGGAAATAACACAGCTTTTGATGGAAACCGGGCAGGCAGTTAACGGTGATAACCAGCAGGCTTTAGCAGATATGATCGGAGACAGGGGCGGCTATGTGAAAAAGATTCAGCGTCTCTTGTCAGGTAATCCTGCCCAGGCAGGCGCTCCCGCTCCGGCAATGGCAGCTCCGTCTTTCGACAGGCAACAGGCAGTCAACGAGTGGAACAGGCTGATGTTTTTGCCGCTTTCCCAGTTTACGGAAGAAGCATCGGCACAGGATGCCTATGCACAGTTCACATCAGGCGCGCAACGGCTCTTAGATGAGAGTATGTACGGTCCGCAAAACGGATACATTGATGTGCGCCAGATCCATCTTGCTGGGAAACAGTTAGCGCTTGCTAACAAGATGAGCAAGAGAGAATGTTATGAGTTGCCGGCTGTCATTGATGGGCAGCTGACCAGCGTACAGGTCCGGTTTGTTAAGTCCAAAGCGCAGAAGGCAACCTCGAGAGTGAATGTAGAAGTACCCGGGCAGGGAACGATCCGCAGTGAATTCAGGCTGGAAGCAAGCTCGCTTAAGGGACTGGTTGCCTGTGAGTCCAGGGAGATGTCAGACAAACTGAAACAGAAAATCACAGATTTTTCCGAGAAATTCCTGTCGGAAACGGGGCTTAGTGCCGATATAAATATTGTATATAGCGATGGAGATCTGCGTTCCTATTTGGCCGGTGAGACGGTAGACGGAGACGCAAGAGAGACGGCAAAGCAGCTTTATACGGCTTCCAAACTCTTTATTGAAGGACTTGCGGATCTCGGTGCATAAATAAAATGATAAGTGGCAATAAACGGTAGTGTAACGTCCAGTATGATAATACGGAGCTAACAATTTATACTACGAAATAATTTAGGAGGATGTTATATGAGGATCAAATACAATTCATCTGCAGTTATCGCGGGAGCAGCACTTGCCGGAACAGAGAGCAAATTCAATGTTTCTTCGGAAAGACTTTCTACCGGCTATAAGATTAATCACGCAAAAGATAATCCTTCCGGAATTGCCATCGGAAAGAAGATGAGCGCACAGATCAAGAGCCTCGGCGAGGCAAGGCAGAATGCCAGCAACGCGGTTTCTGTCGTAAATACCGCTGAGGGTGCAATGACAGAGATCCAGGCGATGATCCAGAGGATCAATGAATTGGCTGTATCAGCTGCCAACGGAACCAAGACAGACTCCGACCGTGAAGCGCTTCAGGCTGAAGTAAAACAGCTGAAGGAAGAGATCGAGAGAATGGCAAATGATACGGAGTTCAACGGAAAGAAGCTTCTGAACGGCGACTGCGATCTGAAAGGTTATGCAGATCAGAAGGGCGTTAAGATCGGTTATTATGCGGATGAAGTGCCGGTTGGAAAATATACCATTACCATCAATTCCCTACCGCTGGATGCGGACGGAAATCTGGATCTTCAGGATGGCAGTATTACCCTTATGGCGAAAGATGCCACGGATGATTATGCGCAGGATTTCCCGAAGAATTCTACCATCAGTTATGAAGGCGACAAAGTGACCATCAAAGGTCCCAATGAGTTTGAAGTCACCTTTAAGCTGGATAAAGATGAGGCGTCCCTGGGACAGGTCAATCTGGATCTGACAGGCATCGGCGCCATGCGCGTGCAGATCGGTTCCAATGAAGGAC
>JAFZNL010000004.1 GCA_017550925.1 Lachnospiraceae bacterium
CCGGGATCCGTGTGATCTGTGAACTGCTGGAAGTAAAAGTGGAAGATGCCTATGTGCGGGGCAAGATTGAAAATATCCGGCGCAAGACGGATGAGATGAATGTGCTGCTGACCGATCTGCTATCCTCTGCCCTGGATGATCTCGGAGAGTTGAATGTCCATGTTGCAGAAGTGACCTCGGATGTTATAAGCCGGCTGGTGGAAGAGCATGATACCAAAAAGAAGGTATCTGCCGGGAAGGCTCCGGATTGCATCCTGCTCATTGATCAAAACCGGCTATCCCAGGTCATCGGAAATATCATCGGCAACTCCTATAAATATGCGGATACGGAAATTGATGTGACTTACGGATTCAAGGATCATTATCTGGAAATGACCATCCGCGATCACGGGGAAGGCGCTCCGGAGGAAGAACTTCCGCTTTTGACGAATAAGTTTTACCGGGGTAAAAAACGCGCTGCCGATAAAGAGGGCAGCGGTCTTGGTCTGTATATCTCCTCAGAACTGATGAAGAAGATGAAGGGACAGCTCATTTTGTCCAGTGGGGAAGGATTTGCGGTGATGCTGCTGTTGCCGCTGGCGTGATCATCGAAATAGTCAGCGAAATAAAAGGATCATCTGAAAGTGGATCGCACCATCAGATGATCCTGTTTTTGTTGATAGAAAAGAGTTTAGCGGAAGATTACAGAATATTCACGGTGGAAGACCTCTTCTGTATGGAGACAGTTTCCGTATTCCCGATCTTCCAGGGAGCCGGTGAAATCATCCAGGTCAGTCCTTCCGCACCAGGGTTCGATGCAGATAAATGGTGCATGTTTTCCCACAGGAGACCAGATGCCTACAAGAGGGGTATCGATGGATACGATCAGATATTCTTTTCCGCTGGGATCAATCAGAGAGATCCGGTCAGTCTGAAAATCTTCTGCGATCAGGGCATCCCCTGCAAAGAGTTCATCTGTGGGTGTGATGCATCCGTCTGTCAGTTCGATGTTCTTTGTTTTGTCGCCTACATTTCCGCCGGTTGTGATAGGGCGGATGGTCAGGGAAGAAAGAGCAGCGCCGCCTTTCATGAACCGGATCTTGTATTTTTCCCAGTCACCCTGTCCGTCAATGGGACACATGAAGGCGGGGTGACCGCCGATGGAAAAGTACAGATCCTCGTCGGCGGGATTTTTGACTGTCCATCCCACGAAAACTTCATTTCGTTCGATCCGATAAGTTACTTCCAGGATAAATCGGAAGGGATAAACCTTCAGGGTTTCTTCGTTTTCGGTCAGAACATAGGTAATGCTGTCACTATTCAGTTCCTTGATGGAAAATTCCATATCTCGTGCAAAGCCATGCTGTCCCATGGGATAGGACTTTCCGTTGTAACGGTATTCTTTGTTCCTCACCTGTCCCACAAAGGGAAAGAGGATGGGTGTCCGGCGGGACCAGTAGGACGGATCACCGTGCCATACATATTCGATGCCGTCCTTGGTACAGGACATGATTTCTGCACCTTTCGTTGAAGTCGTCAGTATCAGTTCACCGGATCTTAAGATTGTATCCAAGATTGTTTCCTCCTGCTAATATTTTTTTCAGATTGCCGTCTCCACATTTTTGCGAAATTCCGTTGCGTGGTTCATCACGTAATAGTAGGTGTACTGTTTTTCAAAACCCAGTTTCTGATATAGGTTCATGGCCACTGGGTTATTCTGCATCACCTGAAGATACATATGGGAAGCGCCGTCTTCCTTTGCTTTCAGGATCGCTGCCTGGCAGAGTTTTTTGCCAAGACCTTTTCCGCGAAGGGCGGGATCCACCACCACATTGTGCAGCAGGCTGTAGCCGCTTTCGGTTGCCAGGGATGCAACGGCAGCCACATGGTCCTGTTCCATGACCTTGATATACACCTTGTCAACGGAGACTTTCTCATGGATCTGTCTGGTCATATTCTGCTTATCCGCATCCGTTAAGCCTTCATAGTCAAAATAAGACGCAAACCAGTCATCGGGGGTGGCAGTGAAGATCACGTTATCCAGCATCGCTGCAGTATCAAAGGCGATATTCTCATCCAGAAGTTCCAGCGTCATTACATCCGTGGGCTTTACTGCCTGATAGCCTCTATCCTCAAGATAAGAGATAAAGTCCCGTTCCGCATCCGTCAGTTTGAAGATGCAGGGCAGGCCGTGATCCGCATAGGCCTTCTCGCAGTAGTCCACCTTTTCCGGCAGGGCGATGGTGGAAGGATTTTTCAGCTGCACCGAGTTGGCGCGTCCCGTAAACCCGTGGGTGAACCGCAGCTGCCAGCCATCATATTCCTGATCTTCCAGCGCTACATACCCGTTGGCTGCGATGTTTTCCAGGAAACGAATTTGTTCTTTTGTCATAAGGTATATCCCCTTTATGGTTATTATGAGAGATATTCTACCATATTTTTTTCAATTTGATTGTTTTTTGATGAATACCTAATTTCTCAAATATACAGGAAAGGTAATAGAAAGCATAAACGAAAATGCGATAGCGGCGTAAGTCACTATCGCATTTTTATATCTGGATATTTAATTCGTGAGGATTGCCACGAGGGGCTATTGCACGCTCTCATACACCGCCCGTGTCTCGTCAGCCGTCGCGCTGCTTACATAGTAGTTCGTGCCATCTTTCGTCACAACATGGATATAAACATCTTCCCGGGGAGCAAGGAAAACTTTGCAGCCGTTCTTTCCGTCCACGATGAAATCGCCCTTGAGCAGGGTGTCCATACCCACGCCGTTTTTGCGCATAAAGGAATGCTCATAAATATCATCGCAAAGATCCATACTGTCGATCATATCCGGTGTGATCACGTATTCGTCTTTCAGCTGGTGGCAGATCAGGGCCCCGTTCTCTGCGCGGAGGCTGATGGGCGTTGCCTCAATAAGGCCAACCCAGATCAGGGAACCGAAGACATTCAGCAGAAGGATCACACAGACGATACCGAGTACTTTTCCCACGGGATGTCCGATATTGACGGTGCCGCCGATGCCTGCGCGTTTTTCCACCATCAGTCGGCGGTCCTTGGGGTTGCAGTAGATCATGCCGCCCAGCCAGTATTCATCGTCATCCGTGATTACTGTGGTTTCCTTCTGGTAACGTTCTTCGATCTTCCTTCCCTTGCTGACAAAAACTGCGATTCCTGCCATCATCAGGATCAGATAGAGAAGCAAAAACCCTGTGACCAGCAAATTGGAATAACTGATCAGAACCGCAATGGCCATAACCAGCATATAAGCCACGTTCAGCCAAAGAAAAGCAACAAACACGTCCGCCCAGTTTTTCTTTTTTGCCCTGTTATAATTGGCATTGATATCACTGTCTGTGGAGATCACGTCATTTTTCAGGCGGTCCAAAAAGTAAGCGCAGACCGTAATCAGGATCCCCACAAGGAACATGGTGCCGCCGAGGATGGTACCGAAATAACTGCCCGGCGCATAGGCCTTGAACCGGATCACCCCAAGATCTGCAAGAAGCAGCAGGCCCACGATCAAAAGCCCGGCCAGATTCGGCAGAAGGACAGGGACGGTTTTCATTGCATGTACATTGCCGGCGGTTTTCAGGTCTGCGTAGCTGACACCCTTTTCCTGCGTCAGCCCCAGGCTCTTTTTCACGGTCATCATCTCTTTATGCCCCAAAAGGTAAGGGATGTTGATGGCAAAGATGGCGATGAAAAGAAAACTCATCCAGATAAAGGTCTGCAGGAACATGCCGTGTAAAAACAGCAGCATCACGGAAATCGCCGTACAGGCAAGGGCGATCAGAAGCGCCCGCCTGCGGTTTTTCTGCGCAATGGCATCCACTTCATCTTTTATACCATCTTCGCTGAATTCCTTCCGGTTGTTCAGGCCGTAGACCAGTTTTCTTTCGGTCCATTTTTTCGGATAGAGATAAAAGAACATGATCCATATGGTCGGCACGATGCAGATAAACATTGTGATCCCGAAAAATAAGTTACTCATGATGATCCCTCCATCAAGTTAAAATGCTCAGTCGCCGTAGTACTGCGTTACGAGGTCCAGAATCTCCTGGCGCGGCACGCCGGAAAGCCTGGCTTCCGATACGATCCGTTTCAGTTCCGTTTTATTCATCTCGCTGATGCTGCCTTGCTGCTCGATCCGGCTTCGCACCCTGGCGCCGTTTTTGCGGTCGGTCATGATATAGCCTTCCGTTTTCAAAAGCTGGTAGGCTTTGCTGACCGTCATGGTGTTGATGCCGATCTCCACAGCCAGGGACCGGACGGTGGGAAGCTGCTCGCCGGCGGCCAGGGATCCGTCGCTGATCCCCATGACGATCTGGTTTCGTATCTGCTGATAGATCGGGACATCCGATAATTCATCGATCCGTATGATCATGATAATTCCTCCAAGTAATTTAAATTGTTGCTTTTGACCCGGCCCGCAGAGGTGCGTCTTTCATTTCTGTCACAGCCGATTCCGCTTTCCTGCTCTTAACACAGATGTAGATAGCCAATGCGACCACAGGCAGACCGGACAGGATGCCCACCAGGCTCGGCCCCAGGATCATGCGGTCAGCAAATTCCGGTTTCGTCAGGTAAGCGTAGATCGTCCAGGCATCCATGGCGCCATGGATCAGTGCCGGCATCAGGATAGTCCCTGATTTATCATAAACATGGTCAGTCACGATGCCGAAAGCAATGGTGAAGATGGGGAAGACAAACAGTCCGAGCACCGGTGCACCGAAATAATCTGTTCCGTATTCAAAGCCGGCCAGGATCATAAGGGGCCAGTGCCATGCGCCCCAGATCGCGCCGCCGATCACACGGCCGGCGGTTTTTCCGAAACGCTCTTTCAGATAGGGATACAGGGCGCCTCTCCAGCCGATCTCTTCACCGATGGCTGTCAGGATATTAAAGATCGGGGCAGTTGTCAGTGCCATGATGATCGAGACGAGCATATATGTCTCTATGGTAAGTCCCTGGGCCTGCAGCTGTGCCATGCCTGCTTCACCAAGTACTTGTCTGGAGGTTTCGAAACCGGTGTCCAGATGCGTAGGAAAGATCGCGAAATAAAGAAGTGCGCCCAC
>JAFZNL010000330.1 GCA_017550925.1 Lachnospiraceae bacterium
GGGTGGTTTCCAGCAGAGGATATCTGACCAATTGTTTGCTGGCGGAAAGAATCCAGCCTGGGAATTGCCAGAAAGTCCAGCAGATAGTACAGAAAGATCGCATACCAAAGCAGTGCGCCAAGATCATTTTGCGTGGTAATGGCCTGGGAGATGGTCAGCGGCATGGATAAATACATGAACACGCCAAAGAGTGAAAATACACGGCTGGTTCCGATACGTTGCAGGATCTGAAATAAAAAGTAAGCCGTCAGCAGCATGCCCAGGTACTGCTGCATGGCAAGGAGGGCATCCGTGCCGGAGAGCAGCATCATAAACAGCAGGTTGTACTCTGATAAGACAGGAGAAAAAAGCTGCCTGTCGATATTGGTCAGATAGTAATTCACGCTCCCGTTATCGATCCAGTGTGCAACCCTGGCCAGATGATAGGTCATGGAATCATAGTTGCTGGGCGGTGTCAAAAGCGCCAGAAAAAGCAGGATCAGACAGAGCAAACAGCAAAGAGCAAGCAGGATCTTTTCCATGGGATTGCAGTCCTGTAAAATGCCTTTGCATTTGCCCGGAAAGTCGGAACACCATTTCCGTATTCTGTTCCATCTGTCTTTTAAGAGAGGCAGAATTAACCCCTTTTCATCATCAGGTCGGGGAAAGGAATATAAGCCAAGTACGATCAGCAGCCAGGCAACGGATGCCGTGGCCGCGTTTAAATGAGAGCCGATGCTCAGTACGTTGGCAAGCAGCAGCACGATCCCCTCGTAGATTAGAAGGCTGCCGGCAAGACTTGTTGAGCAGCTGTTACATTTTTGGTGGAGTTTTTCGTAAATCCCATAAAAAGCCAGGGGAAGCAATATGATCAGAAACATTTTTTTCTCCAATCAGAAAATGAAATAAATGTCAAATACAAACAATTCTTCAGTTTTCAGCAAAGTACTGAATAATCCAATAAGGAACTGATTGATTTTACCACATCCCCGCTGCATTTGACAAATGACCGCGATATGCTAAGATAATACACATGAAAAACAAACAACTCGTCCTGAATATGGTAGCCTCGCTGTTATCCACCGTTGTTGCGCTGGCTATCAGTTTTTTTATCACGCCCGCGGTCATCGGCAAATTAGGCGCCGAAGCCCAGGGCTTTGTCACTATGGCGACCAACTTCGTCAATTATGCGGCCATTGCGGCCATGGCGCTCAATTCCATGGCGGGACGTTTTATCACGGTGCAGATCGCCAAAGGGGATGACGAGGGAGCAAACCGGTATTTTAATTCCGTTATGTATGCCAACCTGGCCATCGCCGCCATCCTGTTTTTACCGGCAACGGCAGTGGTGGTCTATCTGGACAAACTTGTCAATATTTCTCCGCAGCTGACAAGTGATGTGAAACTTCTGTTTGCGCTGATGTTTTTAAACTTTGGCGTTACCATTATTTCGACGACTTTTTCCACGGCAACCTTTGCAGCAAACCGCCTGGATCTTCAGGCCTTGCGTACCATTGAATCCCAGGTTCTTCGGGCAGCGGTGTTGATCTTATTGTTTGCCCTGTTTCCCATCCGGGTATGCTACATCGGGATTGCCACATTGCTTTCCAATGTCTATCTGTTTATCGCCTATATCCATTACACCAAAAAACTGCTGCCGGGGATTCACGTCAGCAAGAAATCCTTTTCCATGGCCACCGTTATGGAGATCCTGTCCGCCGGCATTTGGAATACTGTCATGCGGACCGGCCAGGTACTGACGAATCAGTTAGATACCCTGATCACAAACCTGTGGATCGGCAAAGATGAGAGCGGATATATCGGAACCTCCACCACCATCGTCACCCAGGTCAATACCCTGTATGAGACGGTATCGGCGGTATTTACGCCCTCTCTGACCATCAGTTTTGCCAAGGATGACCGGACAGAGATGATCGATGATCTGAAATCCGCCATGCGTCTGACGGGCTTTTTTGCCAATATCCCGCTGTGTTACATCATTGGATTCGGAACCGCTTTTTATACCCTCTGGCTTCCCAGTGAAGTGGGCAGGATCCATATCTATTATGACCTGACCATCCTGATCATGCTGGGCACTTTGGTGGGCGGCGCCATCAGTCCGCTGTTCAACGTTTATACCATTGTCAATAAACTGAAATGGAATTCTATTGTCACGCTGTTGATGGGTGTGATGAATGCTGTGGGCGTGTTCATTTTCCTGCAGTTTCCTGCCTGCGCGCCCTATGGCATCTACATCGTTGCAGGCCTGTCATCTGTGCTGGGCATTATCAAAAATCTGACTTTTACGCCCATGTATGCGGCCCACTGCTTAGACCTTCCCAAGAAGACCTTTTATCCCACCATTTTCCGCTATATTGGTGTGACGATCCTGATGGCAGTATTGTTCATCGGCCTTGGAAAAATCCTGCCCGCAGACAACTGGGGACTGATCGTGGTCAGTGTTCTGATCTGCGGTATTTTGGGCAGTGTGATAAATTATTTTCTGCTTTTTGAGAAAAAAGAAAGAGATGTGCTCGGTCAGACCATCGGACGTGTCATCGGCCGTCTAACAGGGAAGGGTGAGTAAGGTTAAAGGAGTTTCCACAATTCCTCTCTGCTATGTGCAATCTCCACGCCCTCATAGAGTTTTTGCAGTTTCGCAAAGTATGCCTCATAATCGCATTTTTCACTAAAGGAATCCCCGGCCATAGGATATAGAAAGATGATCCTGCATTTGCTGTGGAAGAGCAGTTTTCCGGAAACACAGGCCGTGGAATAATAGGAGAGCAGCGTCTTGTCTTCCATCTGCCCGTCTGCAAAACAGATCTCAAAGGGCGCGGAATCTTCGTACATCATAAGGGACGGATCAAAGCGGTCATGAACGCCCCGGGGATGGGGTTTGATGCAAAAGTTATCATGTCCCGTATGGTCCGCGATCTCGCTGATCAGCGAAGCATAGGTTTTCGGATTATTCGTCACATTATCGGTACCCTGACCAAGGAATAGATACTGTGCGGGAATCTCTTTCGGTGTAAACTGAAACAGTTCTCGGATCTGGCTAGTGACACGACGAATGCGATCTTCGTCATTCGGGATCTTTTTCAGGGAAAAACCGGTAGACTTGCTGTCAGCAACGTTAGGCTCCGCTAACTGCGGCTCAAACAGATAGAGCCGTTTTTCATTTTTGCGGATATCAAAGCGCATCAGCAGGCGGTATAAAAAGCGCCCGAGAGAAGAGGTCACGGAAGATACCGGCGGCTTTGTATAACTGGCGAACCCGTCTTCAAAACGATGGAAACGGATCCTGCGGTTTTTGCGGATCGCAGTTTTGATGATCTCCTTGCTGATCTCATCGGGAATGCCGGGAGATGCGAAGAAAATATCGGAGTAGGATTTCAGGTCCGGTGATGGCCGGTCTGCAAAAAGTCTGGGAAATTCGGGATTGCTGATGAAACTTTCATACAGCATGGCAAGGCTGCCCTTATAGGGGTTTTTGATATTCTTTCCGTCTGCAAAAAACGCCTGCCCGAATACAGAAAGCAACCTGCCCGATTCATAGAGTTCCCGCAGAGATGCGGTTTTATCCGTCACTACGATATCTGTCTCGTAGTCCGAAAGCAGTGCGTCTTTTACAAATAAAAAGACCATCAGATGATAGGGG
This sequence comes from Lachnospiraceae bacterium, assembly GCA_017550925.1. Lineage (GTDB taxonomy): Bacteria > Bacillota > Clostridia > Lachnospirales > Lachnospiraceae > RGIG7926. The sequence goes on from JAFZNL010000330.1 coordinate 3,641, forward strand.
GTGCTGACGATTGTAAGCGCGCGTTTTTTGTGATCCATATTTCATCAATCCTTTGTCGAGATTATTCAAGATACTCTTTACGCCGACTATCATACCATATTTCGCAAAAAAAAAGAACAACTGCCTTGTGAGCATTATGTAAACCTCATAATATGCCATTTCCCTTGCACACAGACGCAAAAAATGGTACAATTACACAGAATATGAATAAAATTTGGGTGCATTATGAGCGATGGAAGGATTGGATATCGCTTAGCGGCGCAGGAGACGGCTCATGAAAATCATGCCAAACCGTATGGATCGCGGTTTTTTTGCATATCAGGAAGAATTTGAACAAAAGGCGCTGGAAGTACTCCGCAGCGGCTGGTATGTGCTGGGGAAAGAAGTATCGTCTTTTGAGGAAAACTTTGCAGCCTATGTGGGCAGCAAGTACTGCGTGGGACTTGCCAGCGGGCTGGATGCGTTGTATCTTGCGTTCCGCGCTTTGGGCATCGGCACAGGGGATGAAGTGATTGTCCATGCCAACACCTATATCGCAAGTGTCATGGGCATTACCATGAACGGCGCAACGCCTGTTTTCGTGGAACCTGACGAATGCTATGGCCTTGATGCTTCCAAAACGGAGGCGGCTATTACAGATAAAACAAAAGCCATCCTGGTGGTCCATTTATACGGCCAGCCTTGTCAGATGGATGAGATCGGAAAGATCGCAAAACGCCACGGCCTGAAACTGGTAGAGGATTGCGCCCAGTCCCATGGGGCAGCCTTTGGCGGCAGGATGACAGGTACCTTTGGCGACATCGGATGTTTTTCCTTCTATCCGTCCAAAAACTTAGGTGCCTTCGGTGATGGCGGCGCCATTACAACAGATGACGAAGAGATCGCAAAGCAGATTCGGATCCTGCGAAATTACGGCAGTGAGAAACGGTACTATAATCAGGTGGTGGGCGTCAATTCTAGGCTGGATGAGTTACAGGCCGGCCTGCTTTCGGTGCGTCTTTCCCATATGGAAGAACTGACCCGCGAAAAGCAGCATATCGCAGAACTGTATGATAAACTGTTAAAACCGAAGGATGGACTGTTTGAATTGCCCGAAAGAAGGGAAAACGCAACTCACGTCTTTCATCAATACGTGATCAGGGCAAAGGATAAAGAGACGCGGGAAAAACTGATCGCGTACTTAAATGAGAGAGAGATCGGTACCATTATCCATTATCCGATCCCGCCGCATCTTTCACAGGCTTATGCGTATCTGGGATATGAAAAAGGCAGTTTTCCGATCACGGAAGATTACGCAGACAGGGTGCTGTCCATCCCTATGTATAACGGGATGACGGAAGAAGAACAGGCCTTCGTCATCGGCGCGCTGAATGCATTTGTGGGATAATAAGCAGAGATTTTTATAAAACAAAAAACAATTAATAAAACAGAAACGGCAAGACAAAAACCTGCCGGGAGAAGTTATGAAAACAGAGCAGAAAAAGAGCATCAAAGAACAATATCGTATCCTGGAGTTCGGAGAATTCGGCGACGAAAGAGGCAACCTTGTAGTAGCCGAAGGCGATGGGATGGATATCCCCTTTCAGATCAAAAGAGTGTTTTACATGTACGGATCCGATCCGACTGTGGAGCGCGGCCATCATGCAAATCGGGAATCGGAGTTTGTGCTGATCAATGTCAGTGGCACCAGTAAGGTAAAGGTAGATAACGGATTTGAGACGGATGTAATCGAATTGAATAAGCCGAGAATGGGTCTGTATATCCCTACTATGCTTTGGAAGGATATGTATGATTTTTCGGCCGATTCCGTTCTGCTTGTTTTGACCAATACACATTTTGATGAGTCGGAGTATATCCGTGATTATGAAGCGTACTTAAAGGAAGTGAGAGCAGGAAAGTGAGCAAGATTTCAATCGTAGTGCCGGTGTATTATAACGCAGATACATTGATGATGTTGTATGAGGATATGAAGGCGAAGATCCTGCATAAGCTGGGAGAATACGAACTGGTTTTTGTGGATGATGGTTCGGGTGATGAATCTTGGGAGATCATGAATCAGATCCGGGAAATGGATGGACACGTACAATGCGTGAAATTGTCGAGAAACTTCGGCGAGCATGCAGCACTTCTGGCGGGACTCTCCGTATGCACCGGTGACTGTGCGGTGACCAAACAGGCAGACCTTCAGGAAGATTCAGAGATTATCCTGGAGATGTATGACAGTTGGAAAAAAGGTAATAAAGTGGTTTTGGCGGTCCGGAAGGAACGCGATGAAAATGCCATCAAAAAACTGTTTGCGCATATGTATTATGTGATCATCCATAAATTTGTGCAGGAAAAAATGCCCGTGGGTGGCTGTGACTGTTATCTGATCGACCGAAAGGTGATCGAAGTACTAGAGCGCTTGGATGAGAAGAATTCTTCTCTGACACTTCAAGTGTTATGGGCAGGCTTCCAGACTGATTCCATATATTTCCACAGAAAAGACCGTGAAGTGGGCAAGTCACGTTGGACATTATCCAAGAAAGTGAAACTTGCCATGGATTCCATGATGAGTTTTTCCTATGCGCCGATTCGGTTTATGTCAGGCGTGGGCGTGACATTTTTTATCCTCTCCTTACTGCTGATGATTGAAGTGATCGTAGAAAAATTCACAGTGGGTACACCGATCCTCGGCTGGGCCTCCCTGATGTGTGTCGTGCTGTTTTCCTTCGGCGTGATGATGCTGATGATGGGCATGCTCGGGGAATATGTATGGCGGGCACTAGATGCGTCGAGAAACAGACCGCCGTTCTTAATTGATGAAGTGGTAAAATCAGAGGCGGATATAGAAGAGTAACGATTGAGAATTGAAACAACCCGAATCAAAGGGCGGTGCAAATTAGCAATATATTTTCAGAAAGGACAAATATCATGGCAAACAAAAAGATTAACATCGGCGGATATGAGATTACGGAAAACAGCCGTCCTTATATGATCGCAGAGATTGGCATCAATCATAATGGTGATATTGATATCGCAAAAAAACTGATGGATGCGGCAAATGCAACCGGCTGGCACAGCGTGAAATACCAGAAAAGGACACCGGAACTGGCAGTTCCTGAGGCACAAAAGAGTCAGCCGAAGTCCACGCCCTGGGGCGATATGACATATCTGGAATACAAGTACCGGGTGGAGTTTGAAAAGCCTCAATATGA
>JAFZNL010000331.1 GCA_017550925.1 Lachnospiraceae bacterium
CTTATGTGGATCTTTTGAAAAGAAAAGAAAGCGACAAAGCTATGAGAGCATTTTTCCAGACTGTCATCCGAAATAAAGGGAAGAGAGCAATCCTGTTTCACTGCAGTAAGGGAAAAGACCGAACCGGTATCATGGCGGCGATCCTGCTGTCTGTTCTGCGCGTGCCGGATGAAACGATCATGTGGGATTATATGCTGTCTGCGAAATGGTCCATGAAATGTAATGCAGCAGCGATGAAAAATGCGCTGCATTATATGAAAAGGACAGACGGCTCCGTGGAGAATTACGTGATCAGAAAAACCGGATTGACTGCGGCAGATATGGACGCCATCCGGAATTATTACAGAGAGTAAAGCGATCCTATGAGTGAAACAAATAGTCAGGACCTTCATGTGGGAGGTCTGAATCGTAATCAGATCAAATATATATTGATCCTGGCAATGCTGATCGATCACATTGCATGGGCATTTGTAAAGGAAGCTACGCCGGCATGGGAAGTGATGCATTTTTTCGGAAGGCTCACGGGACCCGGAATGGCATTTTTTCTGGCAGAAGGCTTTTTGCATACCCGGGACGTCAAAAAATATACGCGCCGTCTCGGCATTTTTGCCTTTTTGTCCTGGCCGGCTTTTGTGTATTTCGGACATGGCAGGCCGGTCATCAGTATCATAGAGTCCGGCTTTGCGATGAAGTACAGTTATATCACGATCCCGCTCCTTGACAGCGGAAAAGCAATCCTTTTCTATTGGCGGTTTGGGATCATTTACACTCTGTTTCTGGCGCTGGTTTTTTTGCGGGTCTGGACGGATGCGACCATGGATCCGGTCCGTCAGTCCCGCCTTCTGGTGTTGTTGCTTGTCTTATCCATCTTTGGTGACTGGCCGGGGTTTGTGGTATTGTTTGCATGGATCTTTTATACGCATCGGGACCGGCCGAAGGTTATGTGGTTTTTGTACTGCCTGGTTGCGCTCTTTTGTTTTGAATTTACCGGACTGAATCTGAAAGGGATTTACAGCCTGGGCGTATTGCTGGTTCCGCTCCTCATGCATTTTTACAACGGAGAAAGGGGAAGCGCTCATCCGTTTCATAAATGGGTCTTCTATATTTTCTATCCGCTGCACCTTCTGATCCTCGGATATTTGCGTTGGAACTAGGGGCTTTTCAAATGTGAAAAAGCGGTGTTTGCGCTTTACACAAAGGTGCTGCTATGCTAAAGTTTATGTGGGTAAAAGACGGTCATGGCGAGTGCTTTACGAGCAGTGAAAAGGCTATGAACATGGTAAACACAGGGTAATGAGATGGACAGCATTTACGGAGAATATGAACCGATCATGAATGAGGTTTTGAATGACCTTCATCAGCGGTTTAATGCGATCAATGAAAAACGAAGGAATGAGACGGGCGAGCATTTTTATGAGCATATCATCAGCCGTCTGAAATCCGATCAGAGCATGCGTGAAAAATGCCGACGGAAGGGGTTGCCGGAAAACACACAGTCGGCACTTTGTGACCTTCGTGATGCCATCGGTCTTCGGATAGTCTGTTCTTTTATTGACGATATTTATGATTTGGTGGCGTTGGTGCGACAGTTTGACGGTGTTGAAATCATTGAGGAAAAGGATTATATCCGGCATGCCAAACCGAATGGATACAGAAGTTATCACATGATCCTGAAAGTGCATCCTGCATCGGCGGCGGAAATGGAAATTTCGGAATTTTATGTGGAGATGCAGCTACGAACGATCGTCATGGATTCCTGGGCAGCATTGGATCATAAGATGAGGTATAAAAAGGATATCCGGAATCAGAACATGATCGAGGCGGAGCTGAAACGGTGCGCAGATGAGCTGGCGGGATGTGATCTATCCATGCAAACCATCCGGGACCTGATCCGGCAATCTTGAAAAAATTTTGAGCCGAAATACGCAAGTAGCGAAAACGCTGATAGACATGATCAAGCGACCACGATCTGTATTTTCAGAATGAATTAAATTTGAGAATTGATAAGATAAACAGAAACTATCGAGGGAATGAGACATGATCTCAATCATTGTGCCCTGTTTTAATGAGCAGGAAGCTCTGCCTTTGTTTTATGAAGAGGTGACAAAGGTATTGGCAGATATGAAAACAGAATATGAGATCCTTTTAGTTGATGATGGATCGACGGATGGAACGCTTTCGGAGATGAAAAAGCTTGCCAAAAGTGATGAAAAAGTCCGTTATCTGGCCTTTTCCAGGAATTTCGGTAAAGAATCTGCCATGTATGCAGGATTTTGCAATGTGAAGGGCGATCTTGTAGCAGTGATGGATGCGGATCTTCAGGATGATCCGGCGTTGCTGCCGGAGATGACGAGGATCTTAGAAAGCGACGCTTATGACAGCGTTGCTGCCCGCCGGATCAGCAGAAAGGGAGAAGGACGGATCCGAAGCGCTTTTTCCAACAGTTTTTATAAATTAATGGATACCATGACAGAGGCGGATATTAAAAGCGGCGCCAGGGATTTTCGTCTGATGAAACGGAAAATGGTAGACGCAGTTGTGGCCATGTCCGAGTATAACCGTTTCACAAAAGGGATTTTCGGCTGGGTAGGTTTTCGTACCTATTGGCTGGATTATGAAAACCGCGAACGTGCAGCTGGTAAGACCAAGTGGGGATTTTGGAAACTGGTGGGGTATGGGATCGAAGGACTCATGAATTTTTCCCAGTCACCATTGAGTTTTTCCTCCTGGCTGGGGATTGGCATGACGCTGTTTTCCATTGTGATGCTGCTCTTTGTCATCATCAGGCGTCTGGCCTTCGGCGATCCGGTTGCCGGCTGGGCATCCATTATCTGCGTGATGATCTTTATCGGCGGTCTGCAGCTGTTCTGCCTGGGGATCATCGGTCAGTATATTGCCAAGATTTATTTAGAGACCAAACACAGGCCTCATTACATCGTCTCGGAAACCAACATGGATGAGGCAAAAAAAATTGGCTGAGATAAAAGAAAAAAGGGGATACGGTAAAAAACAATGCGATTGCTTTTAGCAGAAGATGAAAAGGAAATGTCCCGCGCCGTGACGACAGTGCTGAGCGCAAACGGCTATGAAGTGGATGCTGTTTATGACGGACAGGCAGCGGTTGAGATGGCACAAAAAAACCTGTATGATGCCATGATCTTTGATATCATGATGCCGAAGAAGGACGGGATGACGGCCCTTCGGGAGATACGCGCCACCGGTGATGTTACGCCGGTCATTTTTTTGACTGCAAAATCGGAACTGGATGACCGGGTGGAGGGCCTGGATGCGGGAGCTGATGATTATCTGACCAAGCCTTTTGCCATCAAAGAGCTCTTGGCCAGGGTACGTTCCATGACCCGCCGGCGGGGAGACTATATGTCAAGGCAGCTGTCCTTTGGCAGTGTGACACTGAAGATGGATGAGGGCGAGCTTTCGGCAGAAAATGCAGTGCGCCTTGCGGCGAAGGAAGTTCGGCTGATGGAACTGTTTATGAGAAATCCGGATAAAGAGTTTACCACAGACGAAATCTTTGCCCATGTCTGGCAGGACGAACAGGATCAAAACAGGGATATCGTCTGGATCTATGTGTCTTATCTTCGGACAAAACTACGGTCCATTTATGCAGATATTGCCATTGTCGGTGACGAGGGCGGCAGTTTTTGCTTAAAAAATGTCATGAAGGTGAACTATTAAAGGAGTGCTATGATCAGAAAACTGCAGAATAAATTCATAGCCATCGCCACGCTGTCCATGTGCGTCATGATCCTGCTGGTTTTGTTCCTGATCAATATGATCAGTTCCATCCGTAACAGGCAGGAGTCCGGTGCCCTGCTGCAGTATATTGCAAATAATGACGGATACATACCTTCTTTTCAGAAAAGTGAGATCACACATGGCGATCTTGAGGTAGTGCTGACGCCGGAAACCCAGTTTGAGACCCGCTATTTTGCCGTGCGTTTTGAAAATGGCAAAGTAGTGGATGTCAACTTAGAACACGTTGCAGCGTTTTCGCAGGAGAATGCAGCCACTTTTGCTGAAAGACTTTTAGAAAGAAAAGATGAGCGCGGAAGCTGCATTGTGGATGGCAGAAGTTATGATTATCTGGTGCGGGAAGTGGGAAAAGACGTTGCGCTGGTTGTGGTTTTAGACACCACGAGATTATATAACTCGACCGTTTCCATGATCCGTTTTTCTACTTATGTAGGACTGATCATGATCGGTCTGTTTTTTGTGATGGTATCCGTGTTATCCAGGCGGGTGCTCAAACCCATCATAGATAACATTGACAGCCAGAAACAGTTTATCACCAATGCCAGTCATGAGCTGAAAACACCTCTTGCCATTATCTCGGCCAATACGGAAGTGATCGAGATGACCGCCGGGGAGAGCGAATGGACAAAAAGCATCCGGAATCAGATCGAGCGGCTGAACGGCCTGATCGGACGGCTCATTACGCTGGCAAAGCTGCAGGAATATGGGCAGACGGAATTGACAGAGGTGAATGCCTCGGCCATTACAAGGGATGTGGTGATCTCTTTTCAGCCGGTGCTGAGCCAATCGGGCAAGGAGTTTGTTCATGAGATCGAAGAAGAGGTCATGGTGATGGCAGAGGACCGTTCCTTTCATGAACTGGTCTCCATCCTTGTGGATAATGCAGCAAAATACTGTGATGACAACGGAAAAGTAGAGGTCCGGCTTTCCAAAAAAGGAAGGACCATGACCCTGGCTGTGTCAAACAGCTATGCGGAAGGAGAGGGCGTGGACTACAGCCGTTTCTTTGACAGGTTTTACAGACAGGATCAGTCCCATAACAGTGAGAAAAAGGGTTATGGCATTGGCCTGTCCATGGCGTCTGAGATGGTGCAGAAGTTTAAGGGAAAGATCTCGGTTACTTATAAAGACGGAATGATCTGCTTTACGGTAACGATTTGATTAAGATGTCAATAGCAGTGGAGAAAACTGTATCATCATAGAATGATCGGTTTTGATAAGAGAAAAGATGTTAGAGTTAAAAAAAATCGCTACTATTCATACGGACCTGCCGGAAAAGTTTGGTATTCCCAGGCAGGCCGGGCTGGTACCGGACCTGCAGGCGACCATCACCTTTGAAGAAGGATTCGACCAGCCGGAGGCAGTTCGCGGACTCGAAGGGTTTTCCCATATCTGGCTGCTGTGGCTCTTTGAACATGGTGATGGGGTTGATACCTGGCATCCAACCGTCAGACCGCCAAAGCTAGGAGGCAATACCCATATGGGCGTCTTTGCCACCAGGTCACCCTTCCGCCCGAATCCCATCGGACTGTCCTGCGTGACGCTGGACCGGGTTGAGGTGACAAAGGATGGTACGGTGCTCTATGTGTCCGGAGCGGACCTTCGGGACGGCACAGCAATTGTGGATATCAAGCCCTATCTGCCTTACGCAGATGCGCATGAAAGTGCCCGCGCGGGTTGGACAAACGAAGCTGAGCTTTTGGATGTTGAAATACCGAAGGAACTTTTGCAGAAAATCCCGGCTGAGAAGAGAGAGGCGCTGCGAGGTGTACTTTCCCAGGATCCCAGACCTGCTTATCAGGAGGATGAGAACAGGATCTACGGGCTTGCATTTGCAGGGTATCAAGTGAAGTTCCGGGTACAGAAAAATGAGGTAATTGTAGAAGATATATTATGATTTAGCAAAGGTTTACAAACAAGTCAAATAGAAAGGAAAGGCGTAACAGGATGACAAACGAAGGGGATATGAAGGTAATCAGGCAGCAGCGGCTGATAGGGGAACGGGCGCTGTTCGGATCAAAGGACCTGATCATCGAGGATACCATCTTTGATGACGGGGAATCACCGCTGAAGGAAAGCAGCAATCTCAAAATCTCGGGGAGCATGTTTAAGTGGAAATACCCGCTCTGGTACTGCAAGGATGTTGAAGTGAAAAACAGTTCCTGGTTTGAGATGGCAAGGGCCGGCGTATGGTATACGGACCGTATTTCGGTACAAAACTGTCTTATCGAGGCACCGAAAAACTTCAGAAGGTGCCGTGGACTTATACTGGAGCATGTGAACTTTCCAAATGCGGCAGAAACGCTCTGGCATTGCAGCGATGTGACCATGCGCAGGGTATTTGCGAAGGGTGATTACTTTGCCATGAACTGCGAGAATATTACGGCCGAGGATTTCGAGCTGGATGGAAATTACAGCTTTGACGGGGCAAAAAATGTGCGGATCAAAAATGCCCGCCTGCTTTCCAAGGATGCGTTTTGGAATGCGGAAAATGTGACGGTGACAGACAGTTTCATTTGCGGGGAGTACCTGGGATGGAATTCCAAAAACCTGACCTTTGAAAACTGCACCATCGAAAGTCTCCAGGGGATGTGCTATATCGAAAACCTGGTGATGAAAAACTGCAAGCTGTTAAATACCACGCTGGCGTTTGAGTATTCCACAGTGGATGCGGATATCACTTCAAAGATCGAAAGCGTGATCAATCCCACCTCCGGCACCATCCGTGCTGAGAGCATCGGAGAGCTGATCCTGGAAAAAGACAGGATCGATCCGGGCAAGACGAAGATCATCGTAAAAGATGCGTGAGACGAAAAATGATGATCAGATAATATAAGTCATGTAAGCAATTTTCAGTAGTGTAATTCCGATATGAGAAACTATTGATAAATTCATAGAGGGAGAAACGATGAGACAATATGATTTCGATACGTTAGTAGACAGATCCGGCACCGACTGTCTGAAGTGGGACATTAAAGACGGCGAGCTTCCCATGTGGGTTGCGGATATGGATTTTCCCACAGCTCCCGAAATCCGGGAGGCGATAGAGAGGCGCGCACAGCACGGCGTTTTCGGCTATCAGATCATTCCCGATGCCTGGTACGACGCCTATATCACCTGGTGGAAAACAAGGCATGGTATGGAGATCCAAAAGGATTGGCTGGTCTTTACGACGGGCGTGATCCCGGCCATCTCCAGCGCGGTGCGAAAGCTCACAAGCCCGGCAGAGAAGGTCTGCCTGATGACGCCGGTCTACAATACCTTTTTTAATTCCATCGTTAACAACGGCAGGGTGCCCTTTGAGTGCCCCCTGTCTTATGATAAAGATACTGGCTATTCCATGGACTTTGATGCCCTGGAAAAAGCGCTGTCCGATCCCCAGACTTCCCTGCTCCTTCTTTGCAATCCGCAAAATCCCGGCGGAAAGATCTGGAACAGGGAAGAGCTTGCAAGGGTGGGTGAACTTTGCAAAAAGTACGGTGTCATTGTTTTCGCGGATGAGATCCACTGCGACCTGACGGCTCCGGGTCTTTCCTACACACCATTTGCGTCCGTATCGGAGACTTGCAGGCAGATCAGTATCACGGCGGTTTCACCCACCAAAACCTTTAACTTGGCAGGCATTCAAACCGCAGCATTTTTCAGCGCAAATCCCGTCCTTCGTCATAAGCTGTGGCGGCAGGTCAATACGGATGAGGTAGCAGAGCCTAATGCCTTTGCCGTGGATGCGACGGTGGCGGCTTTCACAAAGGGAGCAGCCTGGCTGGACGAGCTGCGGGAGTATCTGCAGGAAAACAAAAACGCAACGGTTGCTTACTTAAAAGAGAACCTGCCGCAGCTGTCGGTGGTATCCACGGATGCGACTTATCTTCTGTGGATCGATCTGAGTGAGATACTAAGGCAACGAGCTGATCTTATCAATCAGAAGTCCGATCCCGATTTACAGAAAAGCGAAACACAGATACCGGATGCCCGAAACTTCGTCCGTTTCCTTCGGGAGAAAACCGGTCTGTTTGTGATGTACGGCAATGTATACGGCAAAGGTGGCGATCACTTTATGCGCCTAAATATCGCCTGTCCGAAATCCATGCTGGAAGACGGTTTGGCCAGACTGAAGGCAGGCGTAGAGATGTATCTATCATCAGAATCGGAAACATAACAGGGATGATAATTTATTTATGATTTGATTTCATCTTCAGAAATTCTTAACAATTCTACATATTTGTTCTTCAGAAACCCATAGTAGGATAGCATTATAAAATTGCGTGATCTGATGCGGGCATTGCCCGCAAAGGGCTGCGCAAGATCAGAGTCGACAACTGATAAAGAGAGGGAAAAAATGAGTAAAATACTGGTATGCGATGATGACAAAGAAATTGTGGAGGCGATCTCCATTTACCTGACCCAGGAAGGCTACGAGATCATCAAAGCCTATGATGGCCGGGAGGCGATCGCCAAAATGAAAGCAGAAGAACCGGATCTTCTGATCATTGATGTGATGATGCCGCTGCTTGACGGGATCCACGCAACGCTCCTGATCCGGGAGTTTTCCAGAGTACCAATCCTGGTGCTTTCCGCAAAGTCAGAGGATGCAGACAAGATCTTAGGGCTGAACGTAGGCGCGGATGATTATATTACCAAACCTTTCAATCCTTTGGAACTGATCGCCAGGGTAAAATCGGCGCTTAGGCGTTACCAGAAACTGGGCGGATCGCCGGAAGGCGAGAACACCAACATCTTTACCATCCGTGGTCTTTCCATTGACGATACGGAAAAGCAGGTGTATGTGGATGGAAAAGCAGTCGCTCTGACGCCCATCGAATACCAGATCTTACTCCTTTTGATGAAGCATCCGGGACGGGTGTATTCCACCGATCAGATCTACGAGAACATCTGGAATGAAGATGCCTACGGCAGCGAGAATACGGTGGCAGTCCATATCCGTCATATCCGGGAGAAAATTGAGATCAATCCGAAAGATCCCAGATATTTAAAGGTTGTCTGGGGTGTGGGGTACAAGATCGAGAAGTAAAGGATTACATTATCAGCCGGTACGAAGACCGATAAAAATCGGGGAAAGCTGATGATCGATCAAAAGAGGAATTGTTATGGGTAAGAATAAGAAGAACAAAACAGAAAAGGATATCGAAATGATCAGTGTCGTGGCGGATGGAACGGATGGAATGAAAGAAACAGAAGAAACGACCGATCAGGAAAAAGAGATCGAAAACAAACGGATAAAAGATCAGCAGGAAGCAGAGCAGAAAAAAGCAGCCCGGAAAGCATCTGACGAGCAGCAGAAAAAAGCCGGCAACCGCAGCATGTGCATTGGCTTTGGTTTTCTGACCCTTCTCCTTGTGATGATCGCCCTGGGAATATTTTTGTATATCCTGAAAAACAGCGTGATCATCGATGAAGTCAGGAAAGACGGCGATATGTTCGCTCTCAATCCTTTTGAAAAAGAAGGGGAATCCTTCCGGGATACGGAGCAGTTCAATACCCTGTTCTATTCTGATGTTTCCGATCTTTCCTACCGCCTGGCACTGGCTTCGCAGTTAGAAAGCGGCGGCAAGTTCGACGGGGAAAAGAAGATCGATGTGATCAGCTATTATTATCGCAGGCATCCGAATCAGATCCCGGATAAATACAAGGATGTGAAGATCGAATACAAGCTTGCAGACCTGCTTGCCTGGTGTGATGAGGATAGCCTGAACTGGCGAAATATCAGCACCGCTGACTGGGAAGCAAAATACGGGGCCACAAGTGGCAGCACCCAGGAAAAGTCCAGGCAGACCTATTGTCTGATTGACGAATCATACCTTCCCGCTGACGGGGTGTCCTTATATGAGCGCAGTTATCCGAATGGCATGGAGGAGATTTTTGCCAATCCCGTTATAGAAAACGAGAACGTGGAGATCGTCTACGATGAAAATGGCGAGCCGGTAGAGGAATACAGCGAGTATGACGGGGATGGAAGCGAAGACAATTACATTTATACCAATCATGGCGCATATGATGCCGGAGAGTATTACGATGGTATTCCGACCATTGCCCAGATGCTTTCTGACACCATGCAGGACCTGCGTTCCAACATCGAACAATATGAACGGTATGCAGATTGGCTCGTAGACAATACAAACTTTAAATATGTACTATTATCTCCGAGTGGGAAGATCTTAAAGAGCAACCTTCGCTTGCCCGATTACTTTATGAATCAGGATATTGATGTGCGCAAGGCGAAACTGGCGCAGGCCTTTACTTCGAAAAAGACCTATATCGCATATACTTTCGGGGAAGCATCCCTGCAGCACGGAGACCTTGACAACCGGGAAAACACCATGCTTTCCGCCATCCGCCGTAACGGTTATAACTTCACGGAAGGCAGCATGCTCTATGCCTGCGTGCTGGATGAAGGCGTAAACGATGAGGTGCTCGGCAGATATCTGTCCACGGACAGTTATGGAAAAGCTGATGTGGGATACAGAACGGTTGCCGGCAGCATGAAAGGCTATATTCCGGTCCTGATCGCCCTTGGTTTTGCAACGCTGATCTTCTTTGCGCTCTTTACGATCTTTGTGCCGAAGTACGAAAATGGGCAGGTGCAGGGGTTCCACAAAGTACCCACGCTGATCGCAGCAATGTTGCTTGGCATCCTGGCAGTGACAGTCTTTGCCGTACCCTTTATCATCAAGGATGGCTATACCCAGTTTGAACTGCTCCATGACCGGACCACAGTATTTGAACTGATCTGTTCCACCATCCTTGTCTGCGGCCTGATCGATATGATCATTTTCCTGTATGGCTGGTATTCCCTGATCCTTCGGATCAAGAGCAGGACCCTGCTGTCCAACAGCCTGTTTGCATGGCTCTTCGGACCGAAGAAAGGGCTCTTTATGAAAGCCTGCCGCCTGATCGGCAAAGCCTTTAGCTGGGTCTTTTTCCTGATCGCAACGATCTTAGAAAGCATTGCAGGATTTTTCCAAAAGCAAAATAGCATTATCCTTCGTACCTGGATACCCTATCTCGGATTTTTGCTCCTGAATTTCTTCGTGCTTGGTTTTACGAGAATGAACCCGGTGGGCATCTTTTTCCTGATCCTGTTCATCCAGATCCCGGTGGGCGTGATCATTTACTTAAAAGAGCGGGGCAGGGTTGCTGTTGCAGACGGCGTGGGCAAGATCGTGGAAGGCGACCTGGATTACCAGATCGATGCGCAGAAACTCTTCGACGGCAACAAGGAACTGGCGCTTCAGGTCAACATGATCGGTGATACCGTGCGCAGCGCAGTGGAGCAGAGCATGCAGGATGAGCGCATGAAAACCGAGCTGATCACCAATGTGTCCCACGATATCAAGACGCCCCTGACCAGCATCATCAACTATGTGGACCTGTTAAAGCGTGAAAACCTGCCGGAAGGTCCGGCGCAGGAATACATTAAAGTCCTGGAAGAAAAATCCCAGCGCCTGAAGGTGCTGATCGTAGACCTGGTGGAGGCATCCAAGATTTCTTCCGGCAATATCTCCCTGAATATGGAAGACCTGGACCTGCGGGAGATGGTCAGCCAGTCCCTTGGGGAGTTTGAAGACAGGATCGAGGCAGCGGGGCTTTCCGTGATCTATGAAAAGCCCGAAGAAAAAATGCTCGTCCATGCAGATCCGGCAAGGCTCTGGAGGGTGCTGGAAAACCTGATGGGAAATGTGTGCAAATATGCGATGCCCGGCAGCAGGGTTTATGTGGAACTGGCGGGCACAGGTGCGAAAGAGGAAACGCTGCCGGCACTTACAGACAGAAAGGCAAAAGAGATGACATTGCCGGCGCCCATGACCGGAAATGTGAATCATAAGGCATTGCCGGCAGTCACCGGCGCGGGCGCAAACGAAGCAGGAACAAAAGCTGCCGAAACAAGTGCCCCGGGAATGACAACGCTGACCATCAAGAATATCTCGGCCAGTCCCCTGAACATATCCACGAAGGAACTGACGGAACGCTTTGTCCGTGGGGACCAGGCGAGGAGCAGCGAAGGCAGCGGCCTTGGACTTTCCATCGCAAAAGACTTAACAACGCTGATGGGTGGCACGCTGGATATCATTTTAGACGGAGACCTGTTCAAAGTATGCGTGTCCATGCCGGCAGCCGTAACTTCGGTAGCAGTGGTTGAATGAACACCAAAAAGGATATAAACAAAGGACGGGCGGCCATATGGCTGCCTGTCTTTTGCTTTAGGGAAAACGTGGACCTATGGAACATGATCATACATGACACCTTGCGAAAAATCTGCTATAATCGAAAACAGAAGTTTTCGTAGTAAAGTCCGGACCGGAATATGTTATGGACATAGAAAATTAAAATGAAAAATGATGCATACAGGAGGAAATGGGAATGGGTAAGAAAAAGATCCTAACAATGTTGGCGATGATGATTGCTTGTATATTCCTGCCGGTAAAGGCTTTTGCGGCGACGGCAAATGTCACGCCGGATACTTTTTATGATTATTTTATCATGGATAACGCATGCGCATATCCCAGCGAAAACTATGATGCGTTTTGCATGGAAGGGGATTTTTCTTCCCTGAAGGGACAGTTTCGGGCCATTGTTTTAGACCGTGGGGTCAGGATCTATTCAGAAGATAGCCAAAATGACGGCAGCAGCCAGACCGCCTGGTTTACAGGGATCCGTTTTGTGATCAGTGCATCCGGCGCTACGATTGAAAACCTGGGGATCACCATGGATGAGTCAGAAGGAGCCGAAATAAGAGGGACACTATATTCTGCAGTTGTTTCAATTGTGGGCGAAAATGAGAATGAGCTGAAAGGGGTTTCGGTCTGCGGCAATCAGATCCAGTTTTCAACATCCGTGAATACGGACAGTTATGGAATCTATTCTAACCTGGCACAGGCATCGATCAGTTCCAATACCATTGGTTATGACGGAAATACACAGTTGATGGAAGATCCGGAAACAGTAGCGGTCAACAATGTCATCAGAGTGGAGGGCGGTACGGCCGATCTGAGATATAACCATATCCATGCGTCATTGCCATCCGTTTATGTGCCTTGGAGTGAAGTACCTTCCGGAAGCGGTAACTGGATATCTGCACCGGTATCGGAAGCCATATGCCTGAAAGACTGCACAGCGATCGACTTTGTTTCAAACACCATTGAGGTGGAAACGGTAAGGAAGATTGGAAATTATGATACGATTTATGCGGTAGATGCTCCAAGTGGGGCGGCGCAGGAGGCTAATTTTGTATCCAATGAGATTCTGATCAACAGCCAGGCCAATTATGCATACGGTATAATGGCAGATTGTCCCAAGGTTCTGTATCGGGACAACCTGATCAAAGGAAAGGGTGGTTATTATATATCCGGCATCGACATGTCCGGGAGCTCGATCAAGGACGCAGAGGCTGATGGCAATATCTTTGAACTGCAAAGCAACACGCTTTGCTATGGGATGTACATCCAGCCGATGGGGCAGCAAATAGAAAAACTTACATTGTCAGGCAATACGCTTAAGGAAAAAGCGCCGTTTTGTTTCGGCATTCAGGCAAGGACAGGGATTTCCCCTGATGAGACAGCCGTATGCAATGAAAATACCATTATCATGGAGGGCAGCAACCTGATGGGAATTGCCCTTGATATATCCGGCAAGTGCGAAGTAAAAGAGAATATCATAAAAGCACCGGGCACAAATGATGATGAAGAGACATTTTGGGATCTGTTTGGCAAAAAGCCCTCTTACGGAATCTATCTTCGCAGTAACGCAGGGGCAAATGATCAGGATGAGTTCTTTTATGATGTACAGAAGAATACGATCAAGGCATCCGATACCGGCATCCTGGCAGATAACCGGGCAGTTATCAGTGAGAACATCATTGAGGCAGGCGGTGACTATGCCATTAAATGTAACGGTGAGAGTCTGCCGGAGGATATAACCTCACCGGTGGTGTCAGTGATCAAAAATATGCTCATTTCTGCAAAATATGAAGGTGACGAAAGCGTCAGCGTAACCGGGATGGATGTTTTGATCAAAGAAAATTACGGTAAAAATGGCAGCGGCCAGAATGGCGGCGGTGAAAACGGCAGTGAAAACGGTGGTGAAAGCAGCGGCGGACAAGGCGGCAGCAAGAGTACGCCTGCGGAAACGAATACAGCAGCAAAGCCCGCGGCTGATCCATCAAAGGATACGACGGCCAGTCCTGCAAAAACAACAGAAAGTACCGCGGCTGCGAAAAAGCATGTAGTGAAAATGACTGCAAGTAACATGACCTATAAACACACGACGAAAACCAAAAAATATACGGTGAAAGTAAAGCTTGACGGGAAAAAGGGAAAGTCTTTCAAGGTCACCCTGAAGGTTAATGGCAAGACATATACCAAAACGACCAATATTAAGGGTGTTGCGGTATTTAAGCTTAATCAACTGAAGAAGGTTGGTAAATACAAGGCTAAGATAAAGGTCCAAAAGAAAATAGACGGCAAGACTTACAAGGCTTCAAAAAAGGTGAAGATCACCGTTAAATAAGCTGGCCTTTTATGCAACCAAACCGGCAAAAGAGGGGTATTTAAGTAAGAAAGCAGCAAATACGGAGCATAAATGCCGGAAACTTAGTAGTGTAAAGTCCGGTATGAAAAATCCGAGGCTAAACACTGCTCACAAATTAGGAGGATAAAAGAATGCCGAAAACCAAGTACGAAAACATCAATAGCGAGCAGGAATTAAAAAAGAAATATGAAAAATCCCTGAAAGACGTTGACAAAAGGCAACGGGCTGACTGGGACAATGGTTTCAAGGAAACGTCAGAGTATGCAGAAAAGAAGAAAGCCGCCATGCTCGATTTTTTAGGTGCAGACCTTTCGGACCAGGATTTCGAAGCATTCGAGAATAAACTGCAAGAGGAAGGCCCGGCAAAAAATCTGTTTAACAGGATGACGAATGAACTGACTGCGATACAGATCATCCAGCATAAGGAACTGTTTCAAAAGGCCCTGGCCGGTGACATTCTGAAGCTCACGCAGAAAGAGCAAGAAGAAAGCTTTGAAGCTGCGAGTCAGACCTGCAGGCAATATGATCAGGAAAAAAAGCGCAGATCGGAAAAGATCAATGCAGCCGTAAATGAAAAGGAAGCACGGGATAAAAGA
>JAFZNL010000332.1 GCA_017550925.1 Lachnospiraceae bacterium
ACATCCTAACTTTTTTAATTATGTGCAAGCACACTCGGTTTATTGAATTTATTCATGATATAACGAATTGCTCTGTTGCCTGCGGCAACTCTCGCAATTCTGCGAACCATTCGGATATCGTGGTACTGTCGTACCACTTTTATCCTCATGTTTCGGCGGGTCCTAAAGTCAAAACCTCGTTTGTGCAAGCACACTCGGTTTTGAACTTTTGTCCCCTGTTATATCATGTAATACCACTCTTCTGACTGGCTCAGTTCCGTTGTTTGAATCTTGTGATCTGATGTGCGGAATTCCATCTCAGGATTCTTCACACTGACCTTCGTGCCTGCTTCCACAGATCTTGTAATAAAGGTATTACCACCGATCACACATCCTTCTCCGATCACCGTATCGCCGCCCAAAATGGATGCGCCGGCATAAATGGTGACATTATCGCAGATCGTGGGATGGCGCTTTTTCCCGGACAGTTTCTGTCCGCCTCTGGTGGACAGTGCGCCGATGGTCACGCCCTGATAGATCTTGACGTTTTCACCAATCACTGCGGTCTCACCGATCACGATGCCGGTTCCGTGATCGATAAAGAAATACTTTCCGATTTGCGCTCCCGGATGGATATCGATACCTGTGGTTGAATGGGCATATTCCGTCATCAGTCTCGGCAGTACCGGAATGTTGAGCAGATACAGCTCATGTGCGATCCGCTGTACCGTTGTTGCCATCAGCCCCGGATAGGCCAGAATGATCTCTTCAAAACAGCCCGCTGCCGGATCTCCGTCAAAGGCCGCCAACAGATCGCTCTCTATATACTCACGAACCTTGGGGATCTGCTGAAAAAACACCTTGCAGACGCGGTAACTTTCCCGCTCCCTGTCCTCAGTTGTCATCGTTCCCCTCTTCGTGCAAAAATCAAGTGCCCGGAACACCTGCTTGTTCAGGTGATAAAAAATATCTTCAATGTTGACTGCAAAACTATTCTTCGGATTATAAATCTTGTAACTGCGGTCCCTGAAATATCCCGGATAAACCACTCTGAAAAGATTGTTGATCAGATCTACAACCTCTGCTTTATCCGGCCTGTTATAAATATTGATCACATCGATGTTTTTGCCGCCGTCATAATCCGCTATGATATCGGCAACGATCTGATCGATCTCTTCCTCTTTGATGATATCGCTCATAGTTATCCCCTTTTGGTCCTCTTATCCTGCATCCCCGAAAAAGGGATGCAGGTAAAAAGGATACATACATAAATCATGCAAAAGTTTTCAGTACCTTCACCAGCGCGTCGATATCGTCCGGCGAATTGTAAATTGCCAGCGTCGGCCGTACCGTGCTTTCCAGTCCGAAATGACGAAGGACAGGCTGTGCACAGTGATGTCCCGTACGGACCGCAATGCCATACGCATCAAGCCGTTTTCCCACTTCTTCATCGGAATAGCCATCCAGCTTGAAAGCCAGGGCTGACGCCTTGTTCAGGGCTGTACCTACCAGGTGCAATCCCTTCACGGTTTTCATTTCCTTCAATGCGTACTGCAGCAGTTCATGCTCCCAGCGATATACACAGGGCATGCCGATCTGCGACAGATAAGTCAGTGCCGCACCAAGTCCCACTGCATCGGCAATGCTGCCGGTTCCGGCTTCGAACTTATTGGGCGCCGGATTGTAAATCGTCCTTTCAAAGGTCACATCAGCGATCATATTGCCGCCGCCGTGATAGGGCCTGGCTGTCTCTAAGAGTTCTTTTTTTCCGTACACAACACCGATACCGGTGGGTGCAAAGATCTTATGACCGGAGAAGACGAAAAAGTCTGCATCCAGGGCGGACACGTTCACAGGTATATGTGCCACTGACTGTGCGCCGTCGATCAGGATGCGAACGCCATGTCTGTGTGCCGTCGCGACAAGTTCTTCCACCGGCGTCACCGTACCGAGTACGTTGGATACATGGGTCACGGACACGAATTTGGTCCTCTCCGTAAAGAGTTTTTCATATTCGTGCATCAGGAGCTGACCCGTCTCATCACAAGGGATCACCTTGATGACTGCGCCGGTCTCCTGCGCTACCAGCTGCCAGGGCACGATATTGGCATGATGCTCCAAAATGGAAACGATGATCTCATCTCCGGGTGTCAGGGTCGGTTTTACATAAGCGTTTGCCACCAGGTTGATGGCTTCCGTTGTACCCCGCACAAAAATGATTTCTTCCGAAGACGGTGCGCCGATAAAGTCTCTAACGATATCCCGTGCGTTTTCATAAGCATCCGTGGATCTGGCTGCCAAGGAATGGGCACCTCTGTGGACGTTGGAGTTTTCATGCTCGTAGTAATATTTCAGTCTGTCAATAACAGCCTGGGGTCTTTGGGTTGTGGCACCGTTATCGAGCCACACCAGCGGATTTCCGTTGATCTTTTCGGAAAGGATCGGGAAATCGCTCCGGATCTGCGCCAATGTCTTGGAACCGATCCTGATGGACTCATCCCGGGACGTATAAGGCGCATCCCCGCCCTGATCCTTTGCCACCCGGTCTCCGCCAAGAGATGTGGGCGCATCGATCTTTTTTCCGCCTTCCGCTGCCTGGGTCTGCGACATCACAACCGGCGCATATCCTGCCGAATTTGTCTCACTGACCGTCGGCACATCACTTCCCTGTGCAGAAAAAACTGCCTCGGGGGCTGCTGCACTTTCCACAGTCTGCAGATACGGATCCGTCGAACTACCGCCGTATGCAAAGGGATGTTCCCAGTCAAACGCAGTATCTGCTGCGGGCACACTCCCATAACTTCCTGCCGACACAGGAGCCTGCGCACTTCCTGCGCCGGGTACTAACGCAGCCCCCGGTATATCAGAAGTCGCTGTTTCCGGCACAGACCCTATGGAGGTAATCTCCGGCGAAATCACCGGGTCAGAATGCGCTTCCGGTGACTGGGCAAGCGGTGCGTAAGACGATACCGGAGAAAGCACTTCCGGATTCGCACCCGGCAGCCCATACCCTGGTGCGTTCACCTCGGGAACGGAGACCGCTCCTGTATCTGCCGGCGGCGCCGAAAAAACGCTCTGCGTCAGATCAGGAAACATTTCATTTGCAAGGGCCACGAGCTCTTCAGCGCTCGGAACACCCGCAAGATTCTCAATCGTAGTCATAATATTCACCCACCTCTACATCTTCCAACACTGCAATTGCGTCGTCTGCAAGGATCGCTGCTGAGCAGTATAAAGACAAAAGATAAGATGCTACTCCCTTGTTGTCAATGCCTCTGAATCTGACGGAAAGTCCTCTGGAATGCTCGTTCTTGAGCCCTGCCTGGAACAGACCGACCACGCCTCTCTTCGCCTCACCTGTACGGATCAGAAGGATGTTGGTCTTGCCGCTCTGGGATTTGGGATTCTTCAGACCGTCAACTAAAAGCTTGTCAGTCGGGATCATGGGGATTCCTCTCCAGGTCAGGAAGTTTCCGCCGGCAATGTTCACAAATACAGGCGGTACACCTCTCTTGGTACATTCTCTTTCAAATGCTGCGATGGCACGGGGGTGAGCTAAGAAGAACGAAGGCTCTTTCCATACCTTGGTGATCAGTTCATCCAGGTCATCCGGTGTCGGTGCGCCGTTCCTGGTCTGGATCCTCTGGGAATCCGCCACATTTTTTAAAAGACCGTAATCATCATTGTTGATCAGCTGGCTTTCCTGTCTCTCACGCAGTGATTCGATGGCCAGTCCCAGCTGTTCCTGTACCTGATCGTAAGGTGCGCTGTACACATCCTCGATGGCGGTGTTGACATTGATGATGGTGGAAATGGAATTGAGTCTGTACTCACGGGGCTCTGTCTCATACTCAACATAACCTTCCGGAATAATGTCAGACTTCTTGGTCTGGCTGCAAAGTACATCCAAGGGTGTCTCGCCTTCGACTACCTTGTTCACTCTGTAGATACCGGTTTCAAGTCCCTTAAACTCTAAAAACTTTGTGAGCCACTTGGGTGTCAGTGATCCGAACTGGGGTTTTGTCTTGGTGACGTTGGCCAGATTATAGGCCGCCCGTGCACCCAATGCGTTGATCACATCCTGATTTGCTGCAGTTTCTTTTGCCATTTGTTTATCCTCCTCTTTGAAAATTAAAATATTTATAGCCTGATGGCTAACTGCCTGTTTTACAACCACGCACCTTCATGCGAGAAAATGATATCCTTCATTGCTTCGATGCCGCCTTTCAGATTGTAGAGCGGTCCTGTGTATCCTGCTTCCCGCAGGGTATTGATGGCGAGTATGCTCCGCTTTCCTTCCCTGCAGACAAAAATGGTATCCTTGCCCGGATCCAGTTCCTTCTGTCTGCGCGCCAGTTGTCCGATGGGGATCACGATGGCATTGGGGAAGCGCATGATGGCTCTTTCATGAGGCTCCCGAACATCGATGATGGTAATGGGATCTCCGTTTTCTATCCTCTTTGCCAGTTCATCCGGTGTAAAGCCTTCCACCGGCGTCTCTTCTTCTGCCTCTTTCAGACCGCAGAATTCGTCATAATCCAGATCCGCCAGCTCGGTAATGGACGGATGCTTGCCGCAGATCTCGCAATCCTCTCTTTTATTCAGGTTCAAAATCTGTGACCGCAGATACAGACTGTCGATGACAAGCAGTTTCCCGCTTAAGTGATCACCGATGCCGATGATCAGTTTCAGGGCTTCATTTGCCTGTATGCTGCCGATGATCCCGGCCAGGGGACTGATGGCGCCACCCTCTGCACAGGTTGGTACAAGACCGGCCGGCGGCGGTGTGGGAAACGCGCAGCGGTAACAGGGACCGTCGTTATAATTGAATACGCTGACCTGTCCCTCAAACTGGTAGATCGCACCAAATACCTCCGGGATCCCGCAAAGCACGCAGGCATCTGAGATCAGGTATCTTGCCTTGTAATTATCACTGCAGTCGATCACCAGGTCATAGCCGTCAATGACGTCCGTGATATTATCTGCTTCCAGCAAAACGTTTTCTGCTTCAAACTCGATGTTTCTGTTGATATTCCGCACACTGTCCCTGGCAGATGCCACCTTGGGACGGTTTACATCCCTGCTTGAATGCAGCACCTGGCTTTGCAGGTTTTCCAGTGACACGTCATCAAAATCTACCACCTTGATGGTTCCGACGCCTGCTGCCGCTAAATACTGGATCACCGGCGATCCTAATGCGCCTGCGCCGATCACAACCACTCTTGCGGCCTTGATCCGCTTCTGTCCTTTGACGCCGATCTCCCGCAGCAGCAGATGTTTTCCGAACCGCTCGATCTCCTTATCATCAAAAGAGACTGCCTTACGCCTGTCATCGGAGATAATACTTCCCTCAGGCACGCCTCCGGCGATGGCGGGAAGGAGCAGAATTTCATCTTTTTTTGTCAGCGGGATCACCCACCGGTCCTGGGCTGTCCTGTTTTCTGAGCCCACATAAATCCTGATAAAACCGCGAAGTTTTCCTTCTTCATCAAAAAGACCTTTTTTCGCATCGGGATATGCTTTGACCAGTTCATCCAGCGCCTGACGGATATTTTCTGCTTCAACTTCCAATTTTGCATTTCTGTCAAAAAAACTTCTCAGTGTTGCTGATATATACACATTCATGATGATGCCACCTCCAAAATCAGAATCTCCGTCACAATACCGTCAGATTCTCTTTTTTCATACACTCTGATATCCCTGCATTTCCCTTTCACAACAGAAAGGATCATGTACAGCATGCCGGGGATCATGTAGAAACGGTCTTCTTCTGAAAGGATCGCCTTATGGTCCGGATGCGTATGATAAAATCCCAGGATATCAAGTTTCTCCCCCTCAATCTCTTTTTCCGCCTCATATACCTTGAGCGGATCCAGGATAAAATGTCTGCCCGTCATATCGGGAGCTGCTGCATTCTCCAGCTCCTGAAAACCCGTGACCAGAAATTTCTCTGCCTCTCCGATCAGCAGGCCGCAGCCTTCCTTTGGATATGCATCTTTTGCCATCTGCTTTAAAACATTCAGGGTTTTATTTCTGATCAGCATTTTTCCCTTTCCCGAGTGGCTGTCTGCCCTTCGTATTTCAAAGACGTTTTATTCTTCTAAGGCCGACCGGATTGCATTCGTAAAATCTACGATCAGATCTTCTGCATCCTCTATCCCTACGCTGACGCGGATGGTATCTTCATATACACCCGCTGCCTCCATTTCTTCCCTGGTGGAATGGATATAAAGCGTAGACGCCGGATGGATCACAAGGGTACGAAGGTCGCCGATATTGCTGGCGATCATTGCATACTTCAAAGCGTTGATGATCAAAAACGCCTTTTCCTTGGAACCGGCACGGATCGTCAGGATGCCGCCGCCATGTCCTCCTAAATACTTGCCTGCGAAATCGTGATAAGGATGGCTTTCCAGTGTCAGGTAATCGACACTTATCCCATCTATCCCCTCAAGTGCATGTGCCAGAAGGTCTGCATTTTTGCAGATTTTTTCCATTCGAAGGCCCAGAGTATCCAGGCCGATATAATTAAAAAAAGCATTGACCGGAGCCATACAGCCGCCGATGTTCTCCCAGATATCTGTACGGAGCCTTACCGAAAATGCACGTTTTCCGTATTTTTTAAAATTCGCCAGCGCCGTATGTTTATTCACATCCCAGGGAAAAGACAGCCCGTCTATGATCACGCCGCCGATGGCATTCCCACCGCCGTTTAAGTATTTGGAAGTGGAATGGATCACCACATCTGCTCCAAGGCTCAGTGGCCTTGCGATATAAGGCGTTGCTGTGGTTGCATCCACAAAGAGCGGGATCCCTCTTTCATGTGCTGCCTCTGAAATGGATGGTACATCCAGAACCCGCTGCGCCGGATTGGAGATCAGTTCACCGAAAACCACCCTGGTCTTTTCGTTTGCCAGTTCTTTCACCGCTTCTTTCGTCAGCTGCTGTGTAAAAACCGTATGGATACCGAGTTTTTCAAGGTCCCGTAAAAGATCAATGGTACCGCCGTATAGACCGCTGGATGCGATGATCTCATCCCCGCTGCTACAGACCGCCAGGAGCGATGCTGTGATCGCTGACATCCCGCTGCTGCAACAGACTGCGGCAGCGCCACCCTCTAATTCAGCGAGCCTTTGCTCAAAGGCGGAGATTGTCGGATTGCCGATCCTTGTATAGGCATAGCCCATGCTTTTATGCAAAAATACTTTTTCCAGTTCTTCCATGCTCTCATACCGGAATGCCGAAACCTGTGAGATGGGCGGAAGGATCTCCCTTCCCGGATACCTTGCAATGGCTGCTCCATGGAGCAGGGTTGTATTAAATTCCATAACGGATTCTCCTTACTTTAGATTAAAGTTCGGGCTTTACCTCACTACCGGGCAAGTGGTAAAATCCTGCCCGTTCGTTACGCATAAAACAGCCCGGAAGTTTTTTGGGCACTCCCGGGCTGAACGTCTGCAATGAGAATCTGTTTCAATTCCTGATAACGGGACGAATGAGCGTGCAGCCAAACGCCCCGGCCATTGCACCAGCCCGGGAGTTATACATTCGGCAACACATGCGACAATTCAATTGAATCACATAAGAAACATTCATATCATTATCTCCTATTTTCACCTATCATTTTAATAGGTCTTTGTCAGATTACCACAAATCACCTATCATGTCAATAGGTTTTTATTTTTGATCCCTTCATGATCATCCTGACAATCCCACCTGCCAGCAAAAGCAGGCCCATGATCACGATAGGTACGACCGGTAACGTACGCCTGTTCTTTGTCATATCATCTTGTAATAACACATCTGAAGCATCACTTTCTTCTGCCATAGGATCATCTTTGTCAGCCGTCATTTCTTCCCCCACTCCGGCTTCTGAATCAGCTGTTTTTTCTCCCTCTCCTTTTGTTATATCTGCCGCATCTTCACCGATATCTCCACCTTTTCCGGGCGTCTCTTGCAATTCAGGATTGCTATCCTTCTCCGCTTGCGCCTCCTCTTTTGAAGGAATCCGAAACTCCTGCTTTCCATCTTGCCTGTCTTCTGTGATGTTCTTAGCAGCGCTCCCTTTTTCCGCATCGTCCTGCTCCATGGAGTCTGCCCGCCCATCAGACGGATCCAAAACGTTTGTCTCTACTCTATCCTCTCCTATACCTTCCGAATCTTCGCCCCTCTCAGTTTCTTTCATACTAACTACATTTCCAGTTTCATCGTATGCTTTTTTCGATGCGCCTGCTTTCCCACTACCTGTGCCATTCCCGTTCCCCGAACCGGTACCTTTATCCGCACCGGTTGAAGATCCTGCGGATACTTCGGGACTCGGATTAGTCGATTCCCCTGAACCATCGACTGACCCGGCAGTTGTAACAGTCTGCTGATCCGATACGACACCCTGCCCACCACCATGACCGGGTGGCACCGTCTCATCCCTCGCAGATCCCGGACCAATCTCTGCTTCTTCCTCGAAAACAGCAGCCTGCGCCAAAACACAGGGGTTCGCCACGCCGGAAGCTCCATGCACCTCACGCCACACAAACAAAACAAAAAGGGAAAGCGATGCGCAGATAACGCACCGTTTTCCCATATTTACGAAAAACCTACAATTCCTTCTTAACTTTTTACCCATGACAAATACTCCTTTCGCTTTTCAGATAAGCGTCAAAGAGTATCGATAGAGATGTGCCGTTTTGCCCGAAAAAAGAATTGAAAATCTATCCCGAAACTGATCAGGTTCCGAAATAGGAAAAATGCATATAGTCGCAGCGGTTGCCCCAGAGTCCCTGGGAGAAGCCGTATTTTTTCATGATCTTTGCCACTTCACCATCCGTCGGAATGGAGTAGGGATCCTCGCCCGGTTTGTAGTATTTACCTGTGATGACAACGCCATCCTGGATCAAGGCATTTTCTTCCCAGTTGATATCAATGGCAAGACCCTCACAATGCTCTGATCGGGAACTTGCGCCGCGCCAGCTATAGCCCCCCACATTCTTGATGGGGAACTTCTCTTCTCCTTCATAGATCTCCTTAAAGATCTGCTGTACGGTGGGCGCAATCTTTTCATGCACAGTCAATGTTCTGAACTTCGTCACTTTGGTCACACCATCCGTGCCGAAATCCCACACATTGATCTTGATCGTTGTCATATGGCTTGCTGCTTCTTCCGCCGTCGCATACTTCCTGTAGGTAATGGAAGAAAAGACTCTCTTACATTTTTGCATATAAGTTTCGTTAGCAGATGCTAACAAATTGAATTTTGCGGATTTGATATTGGAAAACTCCGAATAAGTGTTTTTCTTTTTCTTATTCGCATAGGCTTTGATCTTGTAAAAATACTTCACCCCATTCTCCTGTCCTTCCACATAAGCACTGACTGCAGTGGGAGAATCTATGGAGTCTGCCTTTGTATAGGCACCTTTCTTACTCGTCGCCCGATAAATAATATACCCCTTTGCTCCGGTTACCTTTTTCCATTTCAATAGTACCGTATCCGCGCTAGCCGCCGTTGCAGACTGCAGTTTCGGTGCAGCAAGCAGTGTCGGGGACGAAACTACTTCTGATTCAGCACTCAGCATCTGACCGCCGGTGCTTTTTGCATAGGCCTGGATCTTATAATAATACAGGATCCCCGGCTTACATTTTTTATCCTTAAAGGTAACCGTCGTACCCTTTTTAATGGTTTTCAGCTTCTTGTAAGGACCGCCCTCCTTCTCGGATTTCAGGATCACATAACCCTGAGCCTCTTCCACTTTTTCCCAGGTCAGCTGTATGGTCTTATAATTCGTTCCTACTGCAGCAAAGGATGCCGGTGTTGCCAAAATCGGCGTCACAGTAACACTATCCGAATACTCTCCCCGCACTTCCTGGGCGATACCTGCGTCCGATGTCTGATCTGCCAGTACATAAGCGCTGACACAGAAAGTATAAGGACGACCTGTTACCAGGGGATTCCCATCTGCGCCCACCGTGACATGCGCCTTATTTTCCTGCACTCTGGTCAATTCAATATTGGTATCTCCGGATGCCAGCATGATCACATATCCGTTGACGCCGGAAACAGGATTCCAGGTAAGGTCCACACTGGACATACCGCCTGGGACGCCAACCAGCCCTGTTACCTTCCCCGGGAGCGTTGTTGCAAAGATGCAATCCGGAAACAGTAACAACACTAGCATTAAAACCGGCAGCAAAGTAATGAGTATCTTTCTTATATATGCCATCCAATTTTGTTTCATTTTACCTGTCATATGACCTTTCCTTTCCCCTGTCTCCATAAGCCGCTCTTCATCGCCGGCAACTTAATCTCATTCCATTATCTCAAACGATAACTCTTTCCTGTCTGTATCTGTCATAATTTTGTTAGCCTGTGCTAACTATTTTGAGAACAGGTACATACCCTCTCCTTCATAGATCGCATAGTACTCATCTTCATAAACCTTCTTTGCATCATCCATGACGGTGTATTCACCCTTCAGCATCCCTGCCTCTTCGGTCCTTGCCAGCAGCAAAAAGGTTTTTCCCGTATGATAGCCTTCCCTGTAATAGTCTTTCTGTGTCAACCATTCATAGGGAACGATGTTTCCCTGCTCATCACCCGTAAAGTCACCCACATGGATCTTGCCGTTTGACAGATATTCCGTCACCGGTCCGTTCCAGAAGGTGGCATATCCAAAATTATACCCCTCTTTTTCCAGAAAATCCATATAAGAGACTCGTTTTGCGCAATCATCGAATTTCACATCCTGCCAAAGCTCACTGTAAATGGATGACAGGGCTGCCATCAGCAAAAACGCCGGCAGGAGATTCCGAAAGACCTTCGACTTTATGACCACCCTGTCCATAAAGATCCCTGCGAAGAATACGCCGATGATATACACCGGGATCCAGTAACGGTACTGCTGCAGCACATCCGTAAATACCAGCATGAAAAAGTTGATCAGAAAATGGAAAATAAAGTAATATCCCAGCAACCGTTCCACAGGCTTTAACAGGGTATTGCGTCTGATGAGCAAATAGATCGTCATCATTACCAGCACGATCAAAAAGGCTACCTTAAAAATCCCTGCCAGCCACAGGCGGCTCATAACCGGAAGGTC
>JAFZNL010000333.1 GCA_017550925.1 Lachnospiraceae bacterium
ATCATTTTGCCGTGAACGGACAGACCGGCAAGGTGGTGGGGGATGTACCGATTGATGCAAGCCGGAGTTTCATATTCTTCCTGATCCGCGGTGGGATTGCCATGGGCGTGCTGTTGCTGTGGTTCTGGGTGAAATATATGTGCGGATACTGATTACTATTCACAGATATATAGTATCCGGTCATGAAGTGACGATAAATGCGAAGCACGTGGATACGAGATGTCCGGTGGATTGTGAATAGATAAATGAAATCAATATAAGGATAAATTATATGATAAAGCGACAAAACAAATATACGAATAAAGCGACGTGGCTATCGTGTTTTCTTGCCATCGTCTTCTGCCTCACCATCCTGTTCTCTTCCACCACTGTCAAAGCTGATGAAGAACTGAACCTGGATATGTACAGAGCACTGGATATGGCAGGCGATCTTTCGGATGTGAAAAAAGAAGACCTGGACGGATACTGCCTGGAGTTTGCTAACGCTTATCAGGTGGACCTTGTCATGATCAATCTGACGCCGGATGCGCATTCCGAGAGTACGCTTCAGGAAGTCGGTGATTATTATTATGAGGAAAACAACTTCGGGTATGGCGCGGATCACAGCGGTTTTCTGATGATCTGTGACATCTCTCAGAACATGTATCAGATCATCCCTTACGGAAAGGCGGGCGATCTGATCCCGGATGATTACCTGCGGTATACGGAATCCTGCCTGCCGGGTTATGTGGAAGAATACGGCAGCTATGGCGTAATGTATGCGACTTATAAATTCCTCTATGATTATCCGCAGACCCACGAGCCGAAAAAGAAGGATGGCGTGGTAAGTACGCCGGCAAAAGAGGAGGGTAGTCAGGAGGGATCATCGGATGCGCAGACGCGGGCCATCGAATCTGAGATCAGTGAAGAGATCGATGCGGAAGCAGAAGATGCAGCAGGCACTGACAACCACGGAACAGATGAAAGCGCAGCCGATACGGCGACCGACGGATCACAGGCCGATGCAACAAGGGCTGTCACAAGTACAGGCACCGGGCATATCGGCAACGGCATTCCCAAGACATCCTCGATCAGCGAATTTGCAGGCGATGATGGCTGGCTGGTGGAAGAGGATACGTCAGAAAGAGAAAATGAAGGTAACGAAGATGGTCTGCCGGACTGGTATCCCACCGGCGATCCGACCATGTTTACTTTTTATCATGATGCAGAAGCTGCCAGAGTGGTCGATCGGGCTGACCTGTTTACGGATGAACAGGAAAAGGCCATGGAGGAGCAGATCAAGGAGCTGAGAAAAGAGCTGTCCCGGGATATCGTGATCTATACGGATACGACATCCTATGGTTTTGGCAGAGAAATTGTGGCAGCGGATTTTTATGATTTTAACGGCTATGGCTGGGGCGATGAGTATGAAGGGATCTGTATGTTTATCTGCATGGATCCCAATAACAGAGGCTGGTTTTCCAGCTGCTTCGGTCCGGATACAAAAGCGAAATATACCGAGGATGCCGCAAACGAGATCGATGATGCGCTCTATGAATATATGGCAGCCGGCAACTACTATGACGGCGTTTCAGACTGGGTGTATAACATCGGAAATATGTACCGCCTCGGGTATCCTTTTGCGCCGTCCTGGTATGTATCGCATGAGCAGGCAGCCCAGGGCATCACGGGTCCTTATGCAAACGGCGGCGCGCCCCGGGTGATGGATGACGCCTATCTGCTTGATGATGCGACCAAAGGCAAATTGAGTGAGAGGGCCTCCAAACTGGTAGAGATCAAAGACTGCAATGTGATCATCCACACAGCAAAATCCTATTTGGGAATGGAAGAACAGGAATATGCGGAGATGTTCTTCAAACAAAACGGATATGATAAGGAGAATGGCGGAAACGCGATTTTGCTTCTGATCAAGGCGCCCGGCGGACGGCAGCCGGATATGCATAATTACGGTTTCGGAACGGGAAAAGAGATCCTCGGTGACCTGCCAAACGAAAGACTGCGGTCTCTCTGCATCGATGACCTGCAAGATGGATACACCAAACGTTCTGTGGAAGATTGGCTGGATGGTCTGAGGAATCTGATGGAAAAAGGCCGTGTGCCGAGAGGTTTTGTCTATTGGTGTTTCGTCTTCTGTGGCAGCCTGATCGTCGGCCTTATCTTCGGTGTGAACCGGCTTCTGAAAGCCAGGAAAAAAATGAAAAAGCCCACAATCATTGAAAACGCTGACCAGTACGTTGTGCCGGGAACTTTGAGCATCAGGAAGGTCAAGGATAGCTTTATACGCAAATCCGTGAACAAAGTATATTCTCCGGTCCAGACGGAAAGTTCCAGCAGCCGTTCTTCCGGCGGATCTTCCTACAGGAGTTCTTATTCCGGTTCATCGGGACGGAGCCATTCCGGATCCGGGCGGAGTTTCTGAGAAGTGGTTTGTATCAAAACCGGGAAAACAATATTATCGCCGATAATATCAAAGTGCAAAAAATACAACCGGTCCGGATTTCGGATCGGTTGTTTTATCATTCATATGGTATGATCAGAAGTTCTCAATCCTTCCGTTTCTCACCCCAGAAGAACAATGCCACGGTACCCGGACCGGTATGAGATCCGATAGTGGTCCCGATAGTGTAGTGCTGCACTTTACCGTTCAGGTTCGGAAAGTTTTCTTCGATCAGATCGGAAACTGCCTTGGCATCATCAATACAATCGGAATTGCACATATAACATTTTCCGGAATAATTCTTGCCATCGACTGCCAGTTCTTCCATTTTCTGATACATGGCCTGGATCGCTTTGTTCTTGCCGCGGATCTTGGCCCGGGGGATCAGGCGTCCTAAAAGGTCCACATTCATCAGCGGGCAGATATTTAACAGTCCGCCGAAAAATCCTGAAGTCTTGGAAACACGACCGCCGCGGATCAGATAGGTCAGATCTGAGGTGAAGAACCAGTGGTTCAGTTCCAGTTTGTGCTCTTCTGTCCAGGCAGCAAGTTCCTCAATGCCCATGCCTTCATCACGAAGATCAGCCAGCTTATCCATCAAAAGACCATAGCCGGAAGATGCCGCCATGGAATCAATGATGATGAGTTTCCTGTCCGGATATTTATCTGCCAGTTCTTCCTGAGCCAGCCTTGCGGAATTCACAACGCCGGAAATACCGGAGGAAAGGCTGACATGAAGGACATCTTTACCCTCTTTCAGCATAGGCTCAAAGTACTCGATGAATTCGCCGATGCCGATCTGGCTGGTTTTGGTATCTGCCCCATTTCTCATGGCATCATAGAAGGCCTTGAAAGACATGGTCTGTCCGAGATCATCAGGGTACTGTTTTCCATCCAGTTCATAATGGAAGAAGATATAGCTGATATTTCTGTTTTCAAAATGCTCTTTTGTCAGGTCTGCGGTAGAACAGGCACTGATCACATAATCATTGCTCATGATATCTAATACCTCAAATTTATTCCTTGTTTCCCCTCTTCGGTTTTTATAATGAAAACGGACGCTATATGGTCCTTTCATTTGATATCCCTACACCACTATATAAGAATATGGGGCAAAAGTCAATGAGAAAAAATATGCACCTTACACAATGTAGTATTTGATACTACATACTGGTTTTTTCTTGAAATCAATGAAAAAGGGTACATATTTGGACGGATTTGTGGTAAAGTAATAATTTGGGAGACGAGGGTGATATGCGATTCTCCCGAAAAGAGAAAAACACTGACAGTGATAAGCAAGTCATGAAAAAACGGAGCTGAAAACTGATCGGTAATCTGGAGGTAATTTATGATCAAACTTTATGATGGCGGCGTGTACCTGGCGAAGGGCGAGCTGATCGCAGATTCGCAGGAAGGCGCAGCAAAGGTAGCAGCGCTGACAGGGCAGGAAGTATCTAAGCAGGATGCAGCCCGCGGAACCATGGCATACGGGATCCTGAAGGCACATAATACTTCGGATAACATGGAAAAGCTCAAGATCAAATTCGACAAGCTGACCAGCCATGATATCACCTTTGTAGGCATTATCCAGACGGCGCGTGCATCGGGACTGGAAAAATTCCCCATCCCCTATGTGCTGACCAACTGCCACAATTCCCTTTGCGC
>JAFZNL010000334.1 GCA_017550925.1 Lachnospiraceae bacterium
CGAAAATCTGAATATTCATAACCTGTAAATCCTACAAAAGATTTTTGATCCCATCTACAATATTTCCGCTTGCAACCTTAGCCTTGATCGCAGGAACAACTTTCTCTACCATGTCATCCGGCAGGTCCACGCCTGTTACCTTCTCAACAGCCTTTACCGGATCCTTTTTGAATTCCTCCTGAAAGTCCTTGTCGTTCTTGATCTTGTCTACGGTTTTGTCGATTGTTTCTTTGATGTCCATGATGTTTTCCTCCTTAATTATCAGAGATTTTCACTCCGTATTTTTTGTCATTTATTTCTATAAGTGTATCACAAAAATCATTGTTTTATGATAATGCTTTTTCGTTTTTGTAAATTTATACCTTCGGCTAATCTCACCTTGTTCCTAAATCCAGGTCGCCGGATATGTAATACCGGTACCCTTTCTTTTTGCAGTATGCTTTGATCTGTTTCCGAAACTCTTTATCCTTCGTATACTCGAGGAAACAAACATCGCCGCCACGTTTTTTCACTTTGGCTGCATACTTCAAAAAATAGTTTTTCTCGGACGTTCCTTTTTTTCCGAAGGAACCATCCTCCCAGTTTACTTTTGAAAAAACCGACTCCTGATTGATCCCGTCTATGAGACTGAGTTTTTTGTTGCGCCGCATATACTCCTTTACATAGATGTCGCCGCCATTGATCAGGATATAGAATCCCTGTTTCCGAAAAGCCTTGAGGATCTTCGTCAGACTTTTATAAACTGCATCGCTGCGATAGTGGTAATAGACATCGTAATTATCTACGAAGAGTCCGTCCACGCCTTTTTTCTTCAGCTTTTCCGATACGCCGACGATATGTTCCTGCCATGGCTTTTGGGTGACGTCAATCCAGTACTCCTCCTCCCAGTGTTCATACGCCGAGAGCGTATACAGTTTATACTCCTCATAATATGGCCGGAAGGTCTCGATCGCCCCCACATTGAGATAACTGTAGACCACATGTCCCGCCGACTTTAGTTTTTTGATCTGCTTTTTCGAAAACCCCTGGGCATCGATCACGATGATGTGATAATCCTTCATTTGCGGGATATCTTTGGGATCTGCCCCGAGGAAAACGCCGTATTCATATTTGAATTTCGGTTCCGATCTGCTCTCCGTTTTTTGGCTCTGTTCTTCCATTTCGGATTGCAGCAGATCATCCGCACGTGCAGTTTTCGGAAATGTCAAAAAAGCTGTCACCAGCAGCATAAAAAGTATGACATTCTTTTTTATTATCAATGGAATGCGCATTCCGATTCCCCTCTTCCTTTGATCAGGAAAAACTGCCATCTTCATTTTGTTTGATCAAAAACGCCGCTGCCTCATTGGAAAGCGGATCCCGAATGGAATAATCAAACAGGATATAATCTGCATCCCATACAGGATCTGCCACCGGCTCTAAATGGGTCATTCGTTCAAGCTGTCTGGCATCATACGCGCTGAGATTCGGAAGGTATTTCCGCGTTTTTTCTTCCTCTTTGTAAAATGCGTGTCTGGCATTTTTATAGGACTCATTTGTCAGCGGCCTGCAAAACGCCGGACGGCTTTTCATGTTTTCCCGCAGGTACAGGTCATAGGTCAAAAGCAAGATGTAGGTCTCTCTGTTTTTGCCATCATATTTTTCCGCAAAATCAAGCAGCACTTCATACCGATAGGAGCGCGCCGGACTGTTTGTAAAGTATCCGTTTTCCTCATAGAAATCTGCCAGGGATTCAAACATGGAAAAGGGCGAAGAAAATGCTTTTTCCAGAAGCGCCAGCGTATGCACAAACTGGTTGCTGTTATAATACTGCTCCACCATCTCTTCCACTTTTTTCAGACGGATCACATCGGCATAAGAAAGCCACCTGGTATAGAGCACTTCATAAGGCGGCTGGTCTGTATATGCGATACCGTATTCCTCCGTCTGCTCAGAGATCGGAGCGCCGTTCAGGACCTTCAGAAAACCCAGCTGGAGCTGATCCGGCTTCATGGCATACACCGCATTAAAGGAGTGTTTGAAACTCTGATAATCCTCATAAGGCAGACCTGCGATCAGATCCAGGTGCTGGTGGATGTTGCGGTTTTTCCGGATCTCGGAGACCACGTATGTAAGACGTTCTATATTCATCTTTCGGTGAATGGCATCCAGCGTTTTTTCATTGACGGACTGCACGCCGATCTCAAGCTGGATCTGCCCCGGCCTGAGCTTTTTCAGCAGCGCGATCTCTTCATCGCTTATGATGTCCGCAGAGATCTCAAAATGAAAGTTGGTCACCCCATTATCATGTTCATAAAGATACTGCCAGATCGCCATGGCGTGTTCATGCACGCAGTTAAAAGTCCGGTCCACAAACTTCACCTGTTTAACCCGCGCCTCTAAGAAGAAATCCAGTTCTTTTTTGACTGTTTCGATATCCCGCAGCCTGACTTTTTTATCAATGGAAGAAAGGCAGTAACTGCATCTGTAAGGACAGCCCCTGCTGCTTTCATAGTACAGGATCCGGTTTTGAAAAGGCTCTGTGGTTTCATACAAAAAGGGAAGTTTACTCAGATCGGTAATTTGACGCGGCGACGTAAAACCTGACCGCAGACACAGACCGGCAACGGAAGAGAAATCTCTTTCTTTGTGATCATCAGCCAACGATTTGCCTGCATCAAATCCGCTATATTGTTCCAGGAGTTCGCAGAAGGTAACTTCTCCTTCTCCGATCATGATCCCTGTCACGCCGGGATATTGCTGAAGGATCTTCGGTGCATTGAAACTGACCTGGGGACCGCCCAGCCAGATGTCTGTATCCGGCAGAACTTTGGAGATATCAGACAGGATCTCGCAGATGGTATTCCAGTTCCAGATATAACAGGAAAAACCGATGGCATCCGGTTTTTTCTCATAGAGCTGCGCAAGGACCTCCTCAGTCCGCTGATTGATGGTATACTCCGCGATCTCAACCGACTGCCCGAACCGTTCCCGTGCGCAGGCATAGAGGGAATAGATCGCCGGATTGGAATGTATGTATTTTGCGTTTATGCCTACCAGTAAGAATTTCATATTTTATCCACAACGATCAGCGGGACCTATCTCTTTCTTCCCTTGTATTCTCTCTTGTTCGCATACATGTGCTGGTCCGCTGTCTGCATGCATTCAAAAATATCTTTGGTGTCACGCCCCTCTAACGCACTGATGCCGATGCTGGCGTGGATGGGGTAAGGCTTGCCGGAATTCTTGGATGCCTGCTCAAGAAGCGTATCGAATTCTTTCGTAAAGTTCCGAATCCTGTCAGGTTCCTTTGTGATCAGGATCACGGAAAACTCGTCTCCGCCAAATCTGGCGCTGATCTCATTTTCATGGATGCAGGACCGCAGGATATCCGCCAGTGTCCGCAGGGCAAAATCTCCCTCTGCATGACCGAATTCATCATTGATTCCCTTTAAGTTATCCATATCGATGCTGACGATGCCGATATGGGTCTCCCGGGGTTTTTCATTCCCGTTTTCTAACAGCAGTCCGGAGAGCCCTTTTTCAAAACCGCGCCGGTTATAAAGACCGGTCAGGGGATCTGTTTCCGACAGCCGCTTGGCATCTGCAAACTCTTCGTATTGATTCTGATAGAAGTTGTTCTCTAATGCTGAAGAAAGGGAATTCGTATAAGTATTGACCAGGGAGTTTGGCCACTCCCCTTTCGCCGGGCAAAGGATCAGATAGCCGTACTCTTTATTCTTATAGTTCAGCGGATAGATGATATAAGTTCCGGGTTTGTCCGTTTCAAAATACTGCGGCGGCAAAATCTGTTCCTTTCGGAATTTTTCATTGACCGTTTGCGCCTCTGTTCCGATATCAGACCACATGATCTGCATCAAGGTCATCTCATCGGGAAAGATCACGTTTTCTTCCACCTGGATCATGGCCGGATCATTATCATCACACAGACAGATAAATCCCTTTTCACATCCTAAGGTGCCAAAATAATAATCCGCCACGGACAGGGAATTCTCAATATCGTACCGGTTCTGATAATCCCCCGTGATCCTGCCTGCTTCCCGGAGCAGATTCTCCTGATTCAGGATCTTGCGGATGCTGTCTGTATTGTCAAAATCCTGCCGTTTCCTGCCCATGCCGCAGCCGCAGCTTTGCCGCAGATCGATCTCGTCAAACAAGTGGATCAGGTGGTTTCTCTCTTTTCCCGCAAACAGATCATCGATAAGCTTCATCGCAGCATCTGCGTAGCTTTGCGGTCTTATGGTCACCGTGGTTAATGGAGGATTATTCTGCTGGCCTTCCCAGATGCCGTCAAAACCGGTGACGCAGACATCCTCCGGAATCCTCTTGCCACGGCTTTTTAACTCATCGCAGATGGAAAGCGCCATAAAATCATTGGCACAGATGATAGCCTGAGGATAGGTATCGCGCCCTCCCATAAAAAAGTCGATG
Source organism: Lachnospiraceae bacterium (assembly GCA_017550925.1). GTDB lineage: Bacteria > Bacillota > Clostridia > Lachnospirales > Lachnospiraceae > RGIG7926. The sequence continues at coordinate 4,432 of JAFZNL010000334.1, forward strand.
GCTTTCTTGCCGCGGTTCGTCCAGTAATTGCCTTCATATACGTCATTCGGACCGATCTTAAGCCCAGCTTCCGCCATGGCAAGCTGAAAGCCTTTCAGCCTGTCCGGGGAATCCTTGCTTGTAAAAGGGCCGGACATATAACAGATATCGCTGCACCTGTGATGCTCTATGATATGCCTTGTCATGGCATACATGGTTTCCAGATTCTCGATGGTAATGGAATAGAATTCGGGATATTGATCCGAAAAATCATTCTGCAGACAGATCACGGGACAGGTGGCGTTTGCTTTTACCAGCTCAAAAAACTCCGCGTCCATGCCCGGGATATCAAAACTGTTGGGCAGCACAATGATAGCGTCCAACGTCTTGTAATCCGGCAGGTAGATGATATTCTTTTTTCCGATCTCGGAAAGGAGATTCCGCCCATAAGGAGATGAATAGGATCCGAAGGATGCATAGACGATCAGATCCATATCCCGTTCACGGATCAGACGCGCAAGAGCCTTCCCACAGTAAAACTGGAAAAACTGCGTGATCTCACTCATGAACAGACCGATTTTTTTCCTTGCCATGACAAATAACCCCTCTTTTGTAATATGCATACACCTTTACATTTTTCAGATGTATATACTATTGCACATATTCTTTAGTTGCGCATACAAAATATCTTTTTCACTTTTCGGATGGATGAACATGAAAACATTTATCAGCGCAACAATCATAATCGGAACGATCATCTCTATCGAAGGAAGCCCCGGTCCCACAAGCAAAAATGCAATCAGAAGGTACGCAGCGAAAATATAAAGTGCTACTGCATCCATAAGCAAAAGGACAATGAGAACTCCTTTCATCTTCCCGTATCGATAACAGATCTGATGATCATTCATGATCTCCCCATATAAGACTGTTCTGAAACTGCTCCTCTGCATAGGATACTTTTTGTAAAACCAAAACCTATCATCCTTCAGTTCACCGCAGAAACACTCTTTGGTCGAAAACAGCTGCGGCGGATCAATATAGTGATAAAAAACGTTTTTTATATTTCCTTCATATTCGATGAAATTTGTATATTTTGCCATAGCCTCTCAATACCCCTTTTCCAGAATGATAACTGCAATTCCACATGGATTATATCATTTTTCATGCAATTCCGCCATACATAAAGGTAACCTATATTTCCCTTGACACATTCAAACACGTAGTACAGAATAATATTGATACTGACCAAGCATATCAAAAACCGCGGCTGTCATGGTCGTCGTTCCAGGAATAGCGGAGGGGATTTCACATGGAAAAAATCATAAGAAGACGGCTTCTGGCTATGCAGCTCTATAGCTGGTGTCTCTATTTCGTCGTATTTATTATCATTGCCTTTGCCATTCAAAGCTTCGGCGGGATTAACCTCATAAAACTGTTTTCCCTGAAAAAAGGGCAGTCGCTTCAGTCCATCATGGAGCCTGACGCTAATGTTTCCCTTGCAGCTTTATTCCTTCTTTTGTTCGTGATCATCTTCATATTTGCGTGCGTTTCTACCGTTCGCTCACTGCGTTTTCGGAATATTATTGCTGAATTCCTCATCAACAACAATGTGAGCCGCCCTGCTTTGGAAAAAGAATTCGCACGTGCAGAGGAGATTGCGCAGAATTACTGGCTCAGTCCAGAGCTGACCATTTCCTGTGTCGGTAACAAATTTGTCATACTGAGAAATAAGAATTTAGTCTGGATGTATGTCGAGAGCGTCAGCGCCGGTCCCCGTTACGGGCATATCTATTACCTGAATATCGTTGATAAAAACAAAAACAATGCCGCCAGGATCAGCTTCCCGGGAGGGAGAGTACCGGATGAATTATTCCCCCATTATGAAAGGATCTGCCCCCATATAGCGAATCCGACTGACCCGGAAGCTGCACGCCTGTATGAACTCAGTTTCGAGTCACGGTTCCTGTCTTATAAGTATTATCCGTATTTAGCACAGCGTCAGGGCCAACCGGATCCTTTGTCGCCTGCCATGCCCCAGAGCGATCTGAGCGGCTATCAGAATCTGGCTTTTGATGATAATACCGGTAAATACGACAACGGAATCGAATAATATGATTCAAAAAACAGCGGTCATCACGACCGCCGTTTTTGAATCCACTCATTTATTCTACTCTCTACCGGAAATGCGCATCCGATACTCCATCGCCAGATCCGGCGGAACATATGCCTGCAGGAAAATACCGCCTTCCCGGTATTCCTCTTCTATGACCTGTCCCATCTGCCGAACCCTGCCGGCAAAGGCGGACTCCGCGTAGGGAATCTGCATCTTCAGAAGTGTCTGTCTTTCCTTCAGGGTATCCGATATAGCTTTCACGAGTCGGTCCAATCCATCTTTGCTTTTTGCGCTGATCTGCACTGTTTTTGACGCATTCGGGTCCCGGAAGATCTCGTCCACAGCGATGTCGCATTTATTGTAAGCAGTAATGATAGGCTTTCCGGAAATCCCAAGCTCTGAAAGTGTCTTATATACCACTTTTCTGTGCATATCCTGCTCACTGTCCGAAGCATCGATCACATGCAAAATGATATCTGCATACCCTGCTTCTTCCAAGGTGCTTCGGAAGGCCTCGATCAGCTGATGTGGAAGTTTATGGATAAAACCTACGGTATCTGTCATAAGCACCTGCATCCCATCGGGAAGGGTCAGCGCCCTGGTTGTGGGGTCAAGGGTCGCAAAAAGTTTATCCTCAGCCAAAACTTCCGCTCCGGTCAGTGCATTGAGCAGGGTGGATTTTCCGGCATTCGTGTAACCTACAATAGCGATCACCACAGAGCGGTTACGAACCCGCCGCTTCCGCCCGGTTTCCCTGACGGATTCGATCTCCCTGATCTGCCTTGACAGCTGTCCCATCCTGTGCCGTATAGTCCTTCTGTCGGTTTCCAGTTTCGTTTCTCCGGGTCCCCTGGTCCCGATCCCGCCGCCCTGTCTGGAGAGCGCCTTTCCAATGCCTGATAAGTGGGATGCCCTGTATTTCAGCTGTGCCAGTTCCACCTGGATCTTGCCTTCTTTTGTGGTGGCATGGGCAGCAAAAATATCCAGGATCAAAATGGTCCTGTCGATCACTTTTACGCCAAGCTCCGTCGAAAGGGCATGGAGCTGTGTCGGTGAAAGCTCATCATCACACACAACCCCATCTGCCTCATTCGCATCGATATGCATACGCAGTTCTTCCACCTTGCCGCTGCCAAAGTAGCTCTTCACATCCGGATGCGGCAGTCTCTGCGTCAGCCGCCCGCACTCCTCGCCACCGGCCGTATCTAAGAGCCTGGAAAGTTCATCCAGGCTCGTCATGGTTTCCTGCTCATCAGATGTTATGATGCCGATCAGAATGAATCGTTCTTTTTCCACGTTGATCCATATCTCCTATGATATGATTTACCCGGCATAGCTTAATGATCTGAATGACATGCCGGACTGAACTGACTCATATTCTATCATACTCAGCATAAGATGAACAGATATAAGCATACTATTCACAGCCCCACTGCATCTCGCATCCCCGTGCTTCGCACTCACTGTCACTTCGTGACCGGATTTGCGATTGACTGTGAATAGTAACCCTTAGCTGGCCATGTCTAAATAAGGTGTCAACAACCTCATGGCAGCAGGACTGCGCCTGATCTTGCAAAGCGCCCTGTCCTGGATCTGACGAACGCGCTCACGTGAAACGCCCATCTCAGGCATTTTTCCGATCTTCTCAAGAGACATCGGTTCATCTAAGCCAATACCAAAGCGATGTACAAGGACAAATCTCTCCTTCTCGTCAAGGGTGTTGAGAACCTGCCAAATTGCCTCTTCAAAACCCTGGCGGATCAGGCCATCACAATGATCGCCCACTCTCTCATCGGCGATAAAATCCCCATAGCAGCAGTCTTCCTCTTCCCCAACCGCCTTGTCCATATAGACTACGGAAAAAACTGATTTCAACGCAGTCTTCACCTTATGGCAGGGAAGTTTCAGGTATGCAGCGATCTCCTCCTCGGTTGGCTCGCGGTGATACTGCTGTTCAAGCTCCCTGCGGGCTCTTCTTACCTTACTCAGGGTTGTACGAACATGCACAGGGATATGCACAGGGTTCTTCTGATCATCCACTCCCCTGCTAATTGCCTGACGGATCCACCAAATGGCGTAAGTGGAGAACTTATACCCCATAGTATAATCGTATTTCTCTGCAGCCCTGATCAGCCCGAACACACCGAGGGAGTTCAGTTCATCAATAGGCAGACCGCTTCCGAGAAAGCGCTTTGCCTGATGGATTACAAGGCGAAGGTTCGCTTCCACCAGACGGTTCCGCGCCTCCTGTGCATTCTCGCCTCCCTCGGCAATGATCTTGCCGAGCTGTTCTTCCTCTTCCCTTGTCAGAAGCGGAATATTGGCAATATCTGCAAGGTACTGCTGCAGGCTGTTGCGGTTTACACTATCATCCGTTTCGGATTCATAGCGGTCTTCTTCGCCTTCACCCTCAAAGCTTTCATCCTCATCTTCCTGGGAATCCCATAAGTCATCCTCATTCAGATAGAGATTGGTCTCAATTTCCTTTAATTCGTTCTCTGTAGGACCAATATTCATTTCGATGTTTTCACTCATTTCAAGGTTTTTATTCATCATTTCCATAAGGCATTCTCCTTTCAAAATACAATAAAGTATCTACAACATTACAACGGTAAAACCTGCTGATATTTCTACGTTTTATGTATTTTTTGCCTGCCTGCATCCCGCCGTCATAAAAGACAGCGGGATGCCACCGGCTTACCTGTCGTCCAGGCTGAAGTGGAGGTCCACTTCACGGCCTGCGACAAGCTCGCCGATGCCGACCTCAAAGAGGTCGCTCATCATAAAGAGCAGGTCAATGGAGGGAGAGGCAATGCCTCTTCTCCATTTGCTGACTGCCTGGGGGGATACCCCGAGGATCTGAGCCAGCCGGCTGGCATTCCAGCCACGCTCCTTGGCAAGCGCAAGAATGTTTTGGCAGGTGGTTTCGGAATCATATACTTTCATGCAAGCCTCTCTTTCTGCGGCAACGCCGCAAACCGACAGAAGTTTCCGATCATTAAACTGATAAACGGTCAAAAACTCCCGTGATACCGTCCGTTAAAGCATAGAGTTACCCCTAAGCCGATTTTCCGATACGGTATCCTGACTCTTTTGTTGCAAGCGAAAATAGGCGCAAAAAATCCCTATCTTCTTCCCAAACGCACTCTTTGTTTTTCGGAATGATGTCTTGAATCAGACGATGAGTTTCATATCGTATGCGCAGAATGCATCGATATGTAACATACTCCTGCAAGGTAAATCAATCATCTGTCTACTGCAATAGACATCAGGACGATCATCCCACCCTGTTATGTACTTTTGAATCCAATCACCCCTTTCGAAATTATTCGCTGTTTAACAAATATAGCACACGAAAATGCCTTTGTCATTAAACCGCTGGTTGTTTTTTCAAATTTTTTTATAAAATCTGGTTGCTCCCGATCTGCCGCCTGCAACCGGCTTTTTAAGGGAGCGGAAAAACAGCCGCATATATCTTATTCGGCGGCTGTCTTTCTTTTCCTTTTTATTTTTTCGGATTTTTTTTCAAATTTTCTTGACTGCCTTACTCCGGCTTTTCTTCCGCTGCCTGCACGCCGTTTTCTCCGGCGGGTTTTTCCGCTTTCGCCACCAGCTCGCTGCCATCTTCTGTCACATCCACGAGGATCGTATCCCCTTCCGCAAGGGCATCCTCTAAGATCAGTTTGGCTGCCAGGGTTTCCACATACTTTTGCATGTAGCGCTTCAGCGGCCTTGCACCGTAAACTGGATCATAGCCGTTATCGATGACGAACTTTTTAGCTGCATCCGTCATGGTCAGGCTCAGATCCCTGTCTGCCAGGCGTTTGTTCAGCTGTTTTAGAAGGAGTTCAATAATACCACCGATATTCTCCTTCGTCAACGGTTTAAACAAAATTGTTTCATCCAGGCGGTTCAAAAATTCCGGCCTGAAGTGGGCGCGAAGTTCTTCCATGACATTTTCCTGTGCCTCCGGCAGGATCTCGCCTTCCGGTGAAATGCCGTCCAACAGGTAAGGTGCACCGATATTGCTGGTCATGATCAGAATGGTGTTCTTAAAGTCCACGGTCCGTCCCTGGGAATCGGTGATGCGTCCGTCATCCAGCACCTGCAGCAGCACGTTGAACACATCCGGATGGGCTTTTTCGATCTCATCGAAAAGCACAACGCTGTAAGGTTTTCTGCGGACTGCTTCTGTCAGCTGGCCGCCCTCCTCATATCCCACATATCCCGGAGGCGCTCCGATCAGGCGGGAGACCGCATGCTTTTCCATATACTCGCTCATGTCGATGCGGACCATGTTGTTTTCATTATCAAAAAGGCTCTGGGCCAGGGCTTTGGCAAGCTCTGTCTTACCTACGCCGGTGGGTCCGAGGAAAAGGAAGGAACCGATGGGCTTGCCCGGATCCTTGATGCCTGCTTTGGAGCGGAGGATCGCTTCGGATACTAAGGATACGCCCTCGTCCTGTCCGATGACGCGTTTATGCAGCTCTTCATCAAGGTGCAGGGTCTTTGCCCGCTCACTCTCCGTCAGCTTGGCAACGGGAATGCCCGTCCATCTGGAGATGATCTTGGCAATCTCTTCGTCATTGACATTTTCATGTACTAAGGACCTGGATTTGCCGGTGGCCGCCTCTGCTTCTTCCAGCTCTTTTTTCAGCTGGGGCAGACGGCCGTAAGAAAGTTCGGACACTTTTTCAAGGTCGTTTTCTCTCTGGGCGATCTCGATCTGGTTGTGGACTGCCTCGATCTCTTCCCTGATCTTGGAAAGTTTCTCCACCTCATTTTTCTCATTGTCCCAGGTTGCCTTCTGGGATTCAAAAGTCTCCTTCAGCTCTGCCAGTTCCTTCTGCAGGTTTTCCAGCCGCTCTGCGGAAAGCTTGTCATCCTCTTTCTTCAGCGCCGTCTCTTCGATCTGCAGCTGCATGATCCTGCGGCTCATCTCATCCAGTTCCGCCGGCATGGAATCCAACTCTGTCTTGATCATGGCGCAGGCTTCATCCACCAGGTCGATGGCTTTATCCGGCAGGAAACGGTCCGTGATATATCTATTAGAAAGAGTCGCCGCGCTGACCAGGGCGTTATCCAGGATCTTCACGCCGTGATAAACCTCATAGCGGTCCTTCAGTCCCCTTAATATAGAGATCGTCTCTTCCACGGATGGTTCGTCCACCAGCACGGTCTGGAATCTGCGCTCCAAAGCCGGGTCTTTTTCAATATATTGTCTGTGCTCATCTAGGGTCGTAGCGCCAATGCAGTGCAGCTCGCCCCTAGCCAGCATGGGCTTTAGCATATTGCCGGCATCCATGGCGCCGTCGGTTTTACCGGCGCCCACGATCAGGTGCAGCTCATCTATAAACAGAAGGATTTGTCCTTCGCTCTTTCTGACTTCCTCCAGGACGGCTTTCAGCCTTTCCTCAAATTCTCCCCTGTATTTGGCGCCTGCCACCAAAGCACCCATATCCAGGGCAAAAATCTTCTTGTCCTGCAGTGACTTAGGCACATCGCCGCGGACGATTCTCTGAGCCAGTCCTTCCACAACTGCTGTTTTGCCCACGCCGGGTTCACCGATGAGGACGGGATTATTCTTGGTCTTCCTGGACAGAATCCTGATCACGTTGCGGATCTCATCGTCCCTACCGATAACAGGATCCAGTTTTTGGCTCTTGGCTTTCTCAACAAGCTCCTGACCGTATTTTTTTAATGTATCATAGGTCGCTTCCGGATTATCACTGGTCACCCGCTGATTACCGCGGATGGTGGAAAGTGCCTGTAAAAAGCGTTCCAAAGTCAGTCCGTATTCGTCAAAGAGCTTTTTCAGCTCCCGGTTCGGGCGTTTTAAGAGCAGGATCATCAGATGCTCCACGGACACATACTCATCTCCCATGGCCTTCGCTTCGTCCTCAGCCATGACAAGCACTTCGTTCAGTTCCTTGCTCATATAGACCTGACCGGCGCCGCTGACTTTTACACGCTTTTCCACTGCCTGCCGGCTGCGGTCTGTAAAGTGCTCCACATTGATCTCCATGCGTTCAAGCAGCTTGCAAAGCATGCTGTCATCCATGGTGACAAGGCTGTAGAGCAGGTGTTCCTGGTCAATCTCCTGATTACCGAATTCATAGGCCAGTTTTTCGCAGCCATTGATGGCTTCCACGCTCTTTTGCGTAAACTTTGATATATTCATAAGGCATCCCTCCTTTGCTATCTTTATTTCTTTTGTTCTATATCATGTATAACAAATTGTTTTACCCTTGTCAACTTATGCTTCATTAAGTTCACACAGAATTCACAGGCAGGTCACAAGAATCCCTTTACTTTTTTCATAAAACAACTTATAATTCTTTTCGGATTCTTTCGGAATCTATATCCGCTATCCATTCACTTGTAATGGATAATCATCGTTACAGAAAGGAAATATGACCATGAGCCAGAAAAAAATGGAAGCCTACAAAGAGGCGAAAAAAAACGTAAAGCAAATCCGTAAGAAAGAAAAAACCGGGAAAATCCTGGGCTGGATCTTCGGGATCCTGATCGCAGCCGCTTTGATCGCTGCTTCCGTTTTCCTGATCTACTATACAAATGTCATCAAACCCAAGCAGGAAGCTGATGCCGCTGCTGCAGCCGCTGCTGAGAATGAAGAAACCGCTACTGATGTTACGAACATCCTTCAGGACGCTGCTTCATCTGTTGAATCCGACGCTGCCACTGCTTCAGAAGCTTCTGAGCCTATTGTGATCGATGCAGGCGCTGCAGAAGGCACAACCGATGACGGGACTGCTACGGATGATGCAGCTGCCCCCGCTGATGATGCCGGTGCAACTGAGACGGACGGGGCTACGGAATAATTTTCCTCAATCTTAATGAACTTAATGAAGTATCTTCAGCGCCCTCGCCATTTGGCGAGGGCGCTTGTTTTATCTTATGAGAAGTACTTCACGCCTGCTTCGAAGATCTTCATATCCTGCTCGCCGACGATGTTGATGGCTACGCCGTCACCGCGGCGCTCTGCATGCGCCATCTTACCAAAGCATCTGCCATCCGGTGAGGTGATACCTTCAATGGCTTCGTAGCTGCCGTTAATGTTCCACTCTTCGTCCATGGAAAGGACGCCGCTGGGATCACAGTATCTGGTAGCCACCTGGCCATTTGCAAAGAGTTTGTCGAGCCACTCCTTGGGTGCAACAAACCTTCCTTCGCCGTGGCTGGCCGGGCAGGTATAAACGCCGCCGAGCTCTGCAAGGGACAGCCAGGGTGAACGGTTGGAAACCACCTTGGTATATGCCATCTTGGAAATATGGCGTCCGATGGTGTTGTAGGTCAGTGTCGGGCTGTCTGCCGTCTGGGATACGATCTTGCCTTCCGGCACAAGGCCCAACTTGATCAGTGCCTGGAATCCGTTACAGATACCCAGTGCAAGACCGTCTCTTTGGGTCAGCAGATCCATGACTGCTTCCTTCATCTTTTCATTTCTGAATGCCGTTGCAAAGAACTTGGCGCTTCCATCCGGTTCGTCACCTGCGGAGAAGCCGCCGGGGAACATGATGATCTGTGCCTGCTTGATGCCTGCTGCAAATTCATCCACGCTCTCGCGGATATCTTTGGCATCTGCATTTCTGAATACCTTCACGATAGTATCAGCGCCGGCTCTTTCAAAAGCTTTTGCCGAATCATATTCGCAGTTCGTACCCGGGAATACCGGAATGAATACGGTAGGACGGGCTACTTTATTCTTGCAGACATAGATGCCTTCGCCGGTCTGGGCGTTGATGTCATAAATCTTATCCTCCAGCGCATCATTTCCTTTATAAGCCTTTGTCGGGAAAACTGCCTCTAAGGGTTTTTCCCAGCCGGTGAGGATGTCTGACATGGAAACGGATACGCCGCCAACGGTAACGGCCTCATTTTCACCGAGGATCTCGGCAACCACTACCACATCTGAGGTATCATTTGTATTGACGCCCTTCCTTTCGATTAAGTCTTTCGTATTCTCTGATCCGTTCATGGCTTCAATTTCTGCCAGATGTTCTGCTTTGAGCGCTTCTTCGCTGAAGGCTTCTTTGATCGCTGCGATAACAGCGTCCACATCCTGGGGGCTCACTTCTGCCAGCAGATCGCCCATGCGGTTTTCAAACAGGCGATTAGTCTCCACTTCATCAGAGAATTTCAGTCCGAAGTGATTGCCCACCGCCATATGCACTGCCGCTGCCAGGACACCTGCCGGTTCGATGGTATATGCGGACCTGATCTTTCCTTCCCTTGCCAGTTTCGTAAACGCCCTGTAGATCGGCTTGATAGCCGTATAATCCGGCATGCTGGTACCTTCGCGTGGCAGCGAGATCCATACCAACTGATTGCCGGGTTCCTTACAATCCGTGGTGATCATGTCACCGGTATGGGCTGCCGGATCTACTGCAAAGGATACCAGGGTAGGCGGCACATCAATGTCATTAAAGCTGCCGCTCATGGAATCCTTGCCGCCGATACTGGGAAGGCCGAAACCGAGCTGTGCATCAAAGCTTCCGAGCAATGCCGCAAAAGGCTGGCTCCAGCGGGCTGGATCTTCGCTCATGCGCCTGAAATATTCCTGGAAGGTAAAGCGAACTCTTTCAAAATCACCGCCGGCGGTCACGATCTTGGAAAGTGAGGACATCACTGCATAAGCAGCGCCATGGAAGGGACTCCAGCTGGACAGATAAGGATCAAAACCGTAGCTCATCAACGTTACCGCATCGGTCTTTCCGTTGAGTGCCGGGAGTTTCGCCGCCATGGTCTGGATCTCGGAAAGCTGATACTTACCGCCATAAGGCATGGTCACAGAACCTGCGCCGATGGAGGAGTCGAACATTTCCACAAGACCCTTCTGGCTGCAGACATTCAGATCAGAAACTGTTGCCTTGACAGCTGCTGCAATATCGCCATTCTTCAGGCTCTCACCGACTTTTTCAATGGCATTTTTCTTAAAGTAATTCTCAGAATCTATGACAGGATCAACCTTTATCGTGGTTTCCTGATGTGCGCCGTTGGTATCCAGGAATGCGCGGGACAGGTTTACGATCTGATTTCCTCTCCAGGAAAGCACGAGCCTTGGCTCCTTGGTGACAACCGCAACCCTTGTAGCCTCCAGGTTTTCTTCATGGGCATACTCCATAAAAGCAGCCTCATCCTTGGGATCGATAACCACTGCCATACGCTCCTGGGACTCGGAGATGGCAAGCTCCGTTCCGTCAAGGCCCGCATATTTCTTGGGCACCTTATCCAGGTCTACCTGAAGGCCTGCTGCCAATTCGCCGATGGCAACGGATACACCGCCGGCACCAAAGTCATTACACTTCTTGATCAGTTTGCTGACTTCCGGACGACGGAACAGACGCTGGAGTTTTCTTTCAGTCGGTGCATTACCCTTTTGTACCTCAGCACCGCAGGTTTCAATGGAACTGGTGGTATGTACTTTGGAAGAACCGGTGGCACCACCGCAGCCGTCACGTCCTGTCCGACCGCCGAGGAGAATGATCAGATCCCCCGGATCGGAATTCTCACGGATCACATTTTTCCTGGGAGCAGCACCCATAACAGCGCCGATCTCCATTCTCTTTGCCACATAATCGGGATGATAGATCTCTTTGACAAAACCGGTGGCAAGACCGATCTGGTTACCATAGGAAGAATAGCCATGAGCCGCGCCGCGGACCAGTTTCTTCTGGGGCAGTTTTCCTTCCAATGTCTTATCCGCGGAAACCGTGGGATCTGCCGCACCGGTCACACGCATGGCCTGATATACATAGCCTCTGCCGGAAAGGGGATCGCGGATGGCACCGCCAAGACAGGTTGCCGCACCACCGAAAGGCTCGATCTCTGTCGGATGGTTATGAGTCTCATTTTTGAAAAATACCAGCCACTCTTCGGTCTGGCCGTCGATCTCAACGGGCACGACTACCGAGCAGGCATTGATCTCATCAGATTCTTCCAGGTCCTGAAGCCTTCCCTGGCTGCGAAGGACCCGCATGCCCATGGTAGCAAGGTCCATCAGGCAGGGGAACTTATCTTTCCTTCCTTTATACAGCGCCTCTCTCGCTTCCTGATATTGATAAAAGGCTGCTTTCATTCTGTACCAATATCCGGTATCTTCTGCTTTTCTTCCGGGTGCCTCAGCAAATTCCACGTTTGTGATCTCCGTGGAGAAGGTGGTATGGCGGCAGTGATCCGACCAGTAGGTATCCAGCACACGGATCTCGGTCATGGAAGGGTCACGATCCTCTTCCTCGCGGAAGTAATTGCGGATATGCTCAAAATCCTTATAGGTCATGGCAAGGCCAAGGGAATCATAAAGCTTTTTGAATTCCTCATCAGACATGCTCCTAAAACCGTCAAAGATAGCCACATCATCCGGTTCGGGATAATTCTCCACAAGGCTCTCCGGCTTCTTAGCACCGGTCTCCCTGGAATCTACGGGGTTGATGCAGTAAGCTTCGATCTGTTTCTTTTCATCCTCTGTCAGCTTCCCTTCAATGATGTAGGTAACTGCAGTTTTGATGATAGGGTTTTCTTCCTCGTTTAAGAAGCGGACACACTGAACAGCGGAATCCGCCCTCTGGTCGAACTGACCGGGAAGGTATTCTACGGAAAAAACGAAGTCCTCATCTTTTGCCGGAAGCTCTTCCTTGTACAGGGTATCTACGGGCGGCTCGGAAAAGACAACGTTGCAGGCCTTTTCAAACACATCGTCCGACAGATTCTCCACATCATAGCGGATCAGGATCCGAACCTTTTCGATCCCCGCGATCCCTAAGTAACTTACCAGATCCTCCTTCAGGGCGTTTGCCGCTCCTGCGTAATCCGGCTTTTTCTCCACGTAAATCCGTTTCACTTCCGACATTGACTGGTCCTCCATTCGTCATTTGCGACTTACTATAAGTCATATTCTTCTTGTTTTTCGCAGTTCATGCTTCCACGTATTCTGCGTGCGCATGACTACATAACACCTTCTTTATTTTATATAAAACCAACACCCTTTTCAACAGAATTATTGTACTTTTGAAGGTAATTCAAAGTATCATGATCCATCCTTCTACCTCTTTTTATTCTTTTACTTTCAAAAATCAATCTCCGAAGGGTCGGCCAATTTTTTGAAATACACAACATCTTGTGCTTTGGCCTGGCGAAAAATGAAACACAAAAATACGCGGTTTCTGATAAACCCGACAGCTTTTATTCCATCGTTATGTTAACCTCTTTTCAATATATGCCGTTATCTCATTTCGCACTTCAAATTGATAACAACAGTTTTTATGTGTTCACAGAAGTTAAATCTGTTCATCATATTTTCGGCTTCGATAAAAAAATCTTCCCGTACGCATTATGCTTTTACGACTTACAATTCAATATTGATAGTTATTGTTTTTTTCCTGCTTCCTATCGGATAACTCCAGGTGTGCCATATATAATCACATGCGTTTTTATTTTATCATGTTTTTTGCGGCTATATATCGGTCTCTTTGGACCTAATCCGTACAAAATCATGTGTTCCAGATCTCTTCATCCTTATTATTATGTAAACCTTTATGCCATACAGTCTTTTTCCCGTGTCCATATGTTGTGCCTTTGTCCAGCTTGATTTCACGCTGTTACGTCTTCAGAAAATCTATATATTGTGGCAAACAAACGTTCTGTTTTATGTCAACCATTCTATATATTATATTTGTAATATAATAACTGCTGTATCTGCATCAAGCTTCAAGAAGGACCTTAAAACAGGCGAAATACCCTAAAATCGAGCCAAAATTTGCGCACGGGAACCGGCCAGAAAATCCACAACTCCGATCAATCCGCATGATGTCATCTTCCACCGAGATGGACTTGGTCACCGGCTATAACCATTGCACATAGACAATGCATGATCGAAACATCCCGATATACAGTAGCGTCAAAGGA
>JAFZNL010000335.1 GCA_017550925.1 Lachnospiraceae bacterium
GATGGCTTGCCTCGCCATAACCACTATAATACTGATGCCAGTTGGGGAGCCTATTGGAACCTGACACCCCTTTGGGCTTTGGCCTGGCCTGAATACTATGCCGACTTCATTAGCAGTCAGCTTCTGGTCTATCAGGATGCAGGCTGGTTGGGCGACGGTATTGCATGCAGCCGATTCGTTTCGGGTGTAGGCACAAATATGGTGAGCATTGCTATGGCTGGGGCTTGGCAGAGTGGTATCCGGAATTTTGATGTCGATAAAGCCTATGAGGCAGCGTTGAAGAACGAACTGCAGGCCAAGGGGCGTATCGAGGGAGCAGGAAAAACGGATGTAGGTCAGTTCACCCGCCTTGGCTATGTGTCATATAATGACAGCATTTTCTTTGGCACACACCCTGGAGGCTCCCAGTTCAGTGCCAGTCATACTCTGGAGTACAGCTTCAGCGCATACGCAGTTGCCCAGTGGGCGAAGGCGTTGGGGCGCGCAGACGATTACCGTCGCCTCATGGACCTTTCCTGCGGATGGGACCGCCTTTTCGACTGGGTACCAACGCCGTCGATCCGGCCGTTTTCCATGACCACGATCATATCGGCATCCTGCACGGATGAGATGCGCTGGGCAATGATGATCTTGGTGGTACCCGGCAGGTATTTGCGGAAGGCTTCACGGATCCTGGCATCAGTTGCCGTATCCACAGCTGAGGTGGAATCGTCCAGGATCAGGACCTCCGGCTGCTTTAAGAGTGCCCTGGCAATGCAAAGGCGCTGTTTCTGGCCGCCGGATACGTTGCTGCCGCCCTGCTCGATCCGGGTCTCATAACCGTCCGGAAAGCCCTGGATGAATTCATCAGCGCAGGCCAGTTCGCAGACTCTCTTGCATTCTTCTAAGGTGGCATCCTCTTTTCCCCAGCGCAGATTTTCCAGGATCGTACCGGAGAACAACAGGTTTTGCTGCAATACCATTGCCACCTGATTACGCAGTGTTTCCAGATCATAGGTCCGCACGTCTTTTCCGCCGACAAATACCGCGCCGGAGGACACATCATAGATGCGGCTGATCAGGTTCACAAGGGAAGTCTTGGAACTACCGGTGGAACCGATGATGCCTACGGTCTGCCCGGAAGCGATTTCCAGATTCACATGGTCAAGCACGGGCTTTTCGGAGGTTTCCTGATATCGGAAGGTCACATCGTCAAAACGAATGCTGCCGTCCTTTACTTCATAAATGGGTTTCTCGGGATTTGTCAGAGTGCTCTCTTCTGCCAGTACTTCCGCGATACGCTTTGCGGAAGCCTGAGACATGGTGATCATAACAAAAACGATAGAGAGCATCATCAGGCTCATCAGGATATTCATGCAATAAGAAAACAGGCTCATGAGCTGACCGGTCTTCAATGAGCCGGCCACGATCATATGGGCACCGTTCCAGGAGATCAGAAGGATGCAGGTATAGATCGTCAGCATCATGACGGGAAAGTTCCATACGATGATGTTCTCGGCCTTAACGAACATTTTATATAGGTTTTCGTTGGCCTCAGTAAACCGCTTTCTCTCGTAGTCCTCACGCACAAAAGCCTTCACCACGCGGATCGCGGTAATGTTTTCCTGTACGCTTTCATTCAGGTCGTCATATTTGGAAAAAACCTGGGTAAAGGTTTTGGTGGCAAAACGGATCACGGTACCCAGCACCAGTCCCAAAAAGATCACCGCGCCGAAGAAGATCAACGAGATCCGCGGACTGATATAGACGGACATGCACATAGCCACCACCAGGGAGATCAGGGAACGGACGCACATGCGAAGGATCATCTGATAAGCATTCTGGATATTGGTGATGTCCGTTGTCATTCTTGTGATCAGGCCTGCTGAGGAAAAGCGGTCGATATTGGCAAAAGAAAAGCTCTGGATCTTTTCATACATGCTCTTTCTCAGGTTTCTCGCAAGACCCGCGCTGGCCTCGGCACCGTATTTACCGCCCATGAGGCCGCCAAAAAGCCCAATTGCCGCTGCCACCACCATCCAGCCGCCCATCTTGACGATGTGGCTCATATCGCCCACGCTGACCCCTTTATCGATGATGGAGGACATCATCAGCGGGATCACCATTTCCATAGCCACCTCTAGGATCATAAAGACCGGCGTCAAAATGGACGCTTTTTTATATACGCCTAATTTACTGAGGATTATCTGAATCATAAAGTTGCAGAACCTTTCATATACTCATAGATGAACGAGTGTCGATTGGCAGTCATTATTTTCTGCCGGCAGCATTTTGCTGATAATAAAATCGAACGGGCAGCCGCAGCTGCCCGTGAACGATCGCTTCGGATATGACGTTTTCGCATCGATCATACCGCAGAATCTTCTCTTTCCTATCAACCGCCTGCTTACTGGGGTCCGATATACTCTGCATCACCAAAGCCCAAAATGCAAAGGAAGATCGGCGAGAAGAAAATCATACCGATAAAGAAACCGGTACCCTTGCCGAAAGCCTTGCAAAGCTTATTGTAGCAGATCAGCGTAAAGATCAGGTTCACGCAGGGAACAAACATTGTCAGGAACAAAATACCATTGCCCCAGGCAATATCGAATAAGCAGTAAACGTTGTAGAACGGTATCAGAGAAGCCCAGCCCGGTTTCCCAGCCTTGGAAAATACCTTCCACAAACCAACAATACATACAACTGCGATCACCAGACAAACCACCGTATATCCTACGCCAAAGCCGGCGAGCATGGCAGTCATAGCATCTTGTTCACTCATCATTTATCTCCTCCTGAATAAAAATATTTGTGTCTACGCACGGTATTTATCCTACCATATTTACGCCATTTTTGCAAGCAGATTACTTGCCACGGCCAGGGTATCCGGGATCTTTTTCATCCGTTCATGGACACCGGGAAAACCGTTTCATCCTCCAGCCGCAAAAAGAGGGCTCCGTTGTTCAGCGCCGGGTGTCTGCCGAAAGCGCAGCCTCCGTCGATACAGATAAAGTTTCCCTTTCGGAACATGCAAAGCTCGTTAAAATCCCATTTCATCTGATAATCCTGCATGATCCGGTGCACCGGTACATGTCCGGTTACGAAGGTGGCATCGAAATTTCCGTAAATATCCGGTCCGTGGGTATCGATATCATCCCGGTAACAGGAGGTCCAAACGATATTCCAAGCCACGTGGTCTTCCACTTCACAGAGTCTTTTATCTTCATATCCGGGCAGATAATAGGAATGCGTCAGGACGTAGGGCCTTCCCTCTATGCTTAAGGTTTTCATCACATACCTCTGCTGCAGCCATTCCAAAAGCGACTGCCTGCTCTGCAGTTTCAGTTTGCCGTATTTTTCATAGGTCTTATTTCCGCCGTTATAGTAAAGCCACAGCCTGGTATCGTCTCCCGTGCATTTTTTCTTCCCCTCAGGATCAACGGATCCGAGCATCAAAAGTTCATGGTTGCCGATGAGCAGGTCCATGTTTTTATGCCGTTTGATCATCTGCAGGATCTTGATTCCGTCGGGACCGCGATCGATGGCATCCCCGATCACATACAGCATATCTTTCTCTGTCAAGCCGATCTTTTCTATTCCTTTTTCAAATACATCTGCATAACCATGCAGGTCTGATACCACATATGTTGCCATAATGATCCTCTGATAAACGCATCCGATATTTCCGCTGTGTTCTTCACACCGGACCTGGTTTACGCCTTATCCTCCTGTTGAAAAAGCCGGTTATTGACAACCAGTTCATCAAAAGAGACCGGCATATAGTTATTGATACAGGCTGCCGCATTCAGTGCCCTGTCAATGTTCTTCATGATTTCATAGGTCGGACCCTTTCTATTATGGATATGACCATAGATCAGATAGGTTCCGTGAAAACTCCTGTACCATTCAATCATGGGATAGTGACAGAGCGCGATGTGATTTCCCTGATCCGCCACATGCATCATCTTGTCAACGGATTCAAAATAGGACATGGCCTTCTCGTTTTTCAGCAGTTTCATATCGTGATTGCCGATCACCAGATGCTTGCGCCCACGCAATTGCTTTAAGTACCAGCTTTCATCCATCTCCGACTTGAAGGCAAAGTCGCCGACAATGTAGACATCATCGCTGATATTAACGCGTCTGTTCCACAGATCGATCAACGCCTTATCCATTTCCTTCACGTCGGAAAAGGGCCTGTTATCATGTTTGATCACATTAGCATGACCGAAGTGTATGTCTGATATATACAGGTTCATGGTTGTCCTTTCCAAAGTGTAACAGATCACTCTACTTAACCGGTGTTTCCATCCATGCCCGGCTGTCACGGATAAATATTATAAAGGATTATCGCACGGCAGACAACCCTTTTCGACAGCTTGCCACACCGGTAGAGTAGCGCGCCTGCCATGCTCTCTGCGATCTCCCCTATGCCGGGGAGGCTGCGCTAGGCAGCCCGCTCCGGTGTTACCACCTCTTTGCATTCTTTTTGTTTCATACTGCTGTCCGTTTCCGGCTCTGCCTCCCGTTTTGCAGGCTGGTCCGGCGTCGCCGTCTCCGGCTCTGCCGCCGGCCGCAGGTTGCGGACCCGTACCGCAGCGGGCTCGCCCTTCTTGTCGTAGGAAAGACCTGCCTCAAAGGCGTAGATCCCGTCAGTAAACAGGAAGGTATGGCTTCCATCCTGCAGGGTGCGGACCTTTACCTCCGCCCTGCAAAGGTGCATGCCGGGGAAGCTGACCTTGCCGATCACATCCCGTCTGACCAGCTGGTCGATCAACTCCTCAATGTCGTACTGCTCCTGGTAGGAGAGGGTCACCGGGGCATAAGGGTTGTTTTTCTTCTTTTTCTCCTTGACCAGATCGGCATAGTGCATCCGAAGGCTGTCGACAGCCAGGGATTTGCACGAGATGCCTGCAAACCGGTCTCCCAGCAGCATGTAAAGTGCGTATTCGTAGCAGAAGATTTTGGACATCGGATTTTTGTAAAAGTTTTTCATAAGCTTTTTCTCCTTTTTGTTTGATAGTTTGCTTTTGCTTACTTTCAGTGACTGCGGTGCTTGGCGCCGCCCTTTTGCTTCTTGGCACGCTCACCGCCAGTGGCGGGTCATCGCGGATGCTTCCCCAAAACAAAATTCAGTTGTGATTCGGTATCAGGGCATAATAATCCCGTCTACCGATTCTCAACTGAATTTCCTTCTTAACTGAACTTTTTCCGATTGTCCGACATCTCTGCCGGTCTTGTCTTTAATATATATCGGCCAAACCGTTTTGGCAATCAACCATTGGTTTAAATTTTTTTGACCGATTTTATTTCCAGGTCACTGCCTGAGGATTGCCTCCTTTACCCTTCCCTTCGGATCGAGGATCAAAAGCCTTACCACCCAGATCACCATGGCAAGTGCGATCACCGCAACACCAAGGAAGGTATCATTGATCATATCCTCAAGGGCCGGTGAAAAATAAGCCTCTTTCAGCTCTGCAAATTCAAAGATCGCATCTACCATCCACATCAGGGATGCACCCCAGAACATAAAACACAGAAAACCAAGTTTCAAATCATCATTTTTGCGGGTATACCAAACCGCAGTTGTGATCGCTGCTGCGATCACCGTGATCAGCAATGTCATCGTGTTATCCCCCTTATGCTTTCACTTTTGCCTTAGCCACTTCCGGTCTCTTTACGATGACATCCGCAACCTTGCACATAATGATCCAGACTGCGGTACACAGAACTGCCATCAAAACACCCACGGTAGCCATTTCGTGGAACATCTCCGCCGCATCAATGGGATTGCCCATGGCCGTCAAAAACGGGAACCACGGTACTACTTCACCATGCCAGATATGCTCGAATAACAGGAGAATAACGCCGCCCCAAAGGAGCTTTGTCAGCCATTTCAATTTCCTTGAAAGCGGAATGGAACTCTTTTCCTGTGTAACATTCCCCTTCGTCTCAAAGAGCTTCATTTCCTTTTTTTCTTCTGCCTTGGCAACAGCCGTCACAACGATCGCCTCAACAGCCGGTACAACAAAACAAGCCATTTTTCTACCTCCGATTTCCCCTTCTTATTGTATTCTGCAGGGATGAGATATTTCCTTCTCATCCCTACAGATTTTATTGTAAATCATATTACATCGGCGGTCAACTAAAATATCCCTTAGGCAATTTCTGCGTTCTTCTGTGCTTCTTTTTTCATTTCATCAGCAGCACCCTTCAGCGAGCCGTTTTTCAGCAGAACACCATGCAGGATCCTGGAAACTGCGCTGGCGATCACAAAGCATACGCCAGCTTCGATGGCGCCCTGAACGCCTACCATCAGGATTACCAGGAGAACCGGATTCTGGGTACCGAATTTCTCAGCACTTGCCTGGATCGAGGGCGAATTGAAAAAGAAGAGCATCAAAAATCCCATGAACAGGATGGTATTCAGGATCGGGCAGCAAAGGGATGCTACATAATAAGAGATCGGACGGGTCTTCTTAAACCCATAAAGTCCCTTGAAGATCATACCGGTAAAGAGACCTACCAAAACTCTGGCAACAACCGTCATGATAAAGGTCAGGACCGGATTGATCTGCAAAAGAGCCATAACCAGAACAGAGCCTGTGCCCAGCAGTCCATTGACAAAGCTGGTCATGCCGAAGGCAAAACCGCAAACCGTTCCGCCTACAGGTCCGAGCAGGATCGCTGCAACAGCAACCGGCACTGTTAAAAGCGTTACCGAAAGTACGGGGGTTTTAATGTAGCCAAGGGGTGTCAGCGCCATCAAGAGTGTGATAGCAACCATCAGTGCAAGTTGAACCAGGTACAGTGTTGTTTTGTTTTTCATAATGAATCCTCCTAATTGATCATGGTGTTTAAGTTCCGGATTCTCATACCGAACCTTACACCAGCTGTTGGATGGCCTATGGCCTTTCCGTCAGTTACTTTTGCGGATCCGAATGCCTAAAGAAAAACAAAAAAGGCGCGCAGCGCGCACCAAACATACGAATTTATAGATTTCGGCTTTCTTCTGATATGTTCCCTCTTCTGCCTTGGACTGCCTTTGGCTCATCCTGACTTCTGGTCACATTCAATGCTGCCGAAACACTGATTTTGTACGTCTGATACATGTCCTTCGGATCACGCTCATGTGCATTGTAACATAGAGTGTTTCGGCAGGCAAGGGATTTCATAGATATTTCATAAATCAGGTATGATACAGTTTCTTACTGTGGAACTTGGGCTCACAGGTCAACTGAATACCCAGCTTTTTGAATACGCTGACATCCACCTGGGACAGGATCACGGAAGAATGGGCTTCGAGTCCTTCCAGTTCCGGAAGCTTGTCAAAGGCCCGTCTGGCCTCTTCATTGGTCACTGCCTCAATGGAAAGAGCGATCAAAATCTCATCCAAATGCAGCAGCGGATTATGATTGCGAAGATATCTGACCTTCATGTCCATGATCGGCTCAATGACCGTGGGGGAGATCAGTTTTGCCGCATCATCAATGCCGGCAAGCGTTTTCAGAGCGTTGAGCAACATAGCAGATGAGGCTCCCAGAAGCTCTGACGTTTTTCCGGTGATGATTGTGCCATCTGACATCTCAATGGCCGCTGCCGGTCCTCCGGTCTCCTCGCTCTTGATATTGGCTGCCTTAACTACCGGCCTGTCAGCAGTTGAGATCCCCGCCTTTTCCATCAAAAGCTCGATCTTAGTCACAGGACCGTCTCCGGCATTTCCTTTCCTCTTGTCACAAAGGGCCGCGTAATAACGTCTGATGATCTCCTGTTTAGCCGCCTTTTCGGTCACATCATTATCCACGATACAGTAGCCCGCCATATTCACGCCCATGTCCGTGGGGGACTGGTAAGGGCTCTGGCCGGAGATCTTTTCAAACATGGTCTTCAGGACCGGGAACACTTCCACATCCCTGTTATAATTAACTACCGTCTCCCCATAAGCCTCTA
>JAFZNL010000336.1 GCA_017550925.1 Lachnospiraceae bacterium
AGCGGCCAGCCCATAGGATAGAAAAGTTCCCACGGACCCCTTTCCGTTGGTCCCCGCAACATGAATAAAGGACAGCGCATCCTGGGGATTTCCCAGCCGCCCGCAAAGAGCGCGAATGCTGTCAAGTCCCGGCACACTGCCTAATGTTTTCAGGTATTCCCGATACTCTGTTATCTGTTTTTCTGTCATATCTTTTCAGTGGAAAGGGCATCCTCGCAAAATCCGCAGGATGCCCTTTTACGGTATGCTTTCAGTTTTGTTTCCTCTAAGCCGTCCTTCCGGTTCGATTGCTTACTGGGAATCCTGCAGCATGAAGATCAGCATGATGATCCAGCCTACACAAGGGATCAGTGCAAAGAAAATGTAAGGCCAGCTCTTGCCGGTATCATTAAGTCTGCGAACGGTAATGGCAATTCCCGGTATAAGCACAGCAAGGCCATATACAGCATCCACAATCCCGGCGATAATGCCGACTACAGGCACCTTCAAAAGCAGCGAGAAGATCGCGCCGATAATAATGTTGATCAAAACGCAATGCCAATAGGTATTTCTGCTGGTGCGTCCCTCAAAATCAAAGTACCGAAGAAGAATTTCCTCCCCCCAGGGTTTAAAAAAGTCCGGCATTTTTTCTACAAACGGTCTGAATTGTTCCATGATCATTCCTCCTGATATTGTTTTTCATAACCTCAGATCTATACTCAATGCTTTGTATTGTCAAAGCATAGAAGTATCCATTTCGTATCAATTGATATCCATATCGTCAAGGGCATCCGGATGCGCCATATTCAGGCTCATGGTATTGAGCGTACGGCGTTTTATCCTGGCCTCCTCCGATGTCTTTAAAATGTATTCTTTGATATCATGGGCATGCCTTACATGGATCAGCTTCAACGTCGGAGATGTATTATCGCCGGTATAGCAGATCACGGTAGCTACGCCGCATAACCGCTCCATAAAGCTGGTCTCCATCTGCACATCCGTTACTTTATACATATAGCAGTCATCTTCAAGGGTTCTCAAAAGCCCTCTTTTCATATTGATCATGTCTTCGCTCACGGTATAAACCGTAAAGGTCCAGGGCAATCCCAAAAACAAAATACGCTTTCTCTCTTTGTATTTGTATTCCATGATATCTCCTCTCCAAATCTATCCATTGTTTTTTCTGCTCCGGTTTTTCATACCGAATTTTCACTTTCAATGGCGATTGTCCGATAATTCCCTAATAGTATAACAGATGTTTGGAAAATAAGCAATTTTTTCGAACACATTTCTGTTCTGATCATTAAAATTTCCCTGCAAAAAAACTACGTTTTGAAATATTTTTCATTTGCATTTCTCAAATCCTGTGGTAAACTATTCTCTGAAAGTTTTTAGCAGACAATTGCCACGGCTCTCCGCTATGGCCATCATAAAGTAGAAGGAGGATCCCATGACTGCAAAAGAATGTATCATCGGCAGACGCAGCATTCGCGCTTTCCAGGATAAAAGCATCGATCATGCGCTTTTGGAAGAGATCGTATCGGAAGCTGCTTTTGCTCCCAGTTGGAAGCACTCTCAGATCACGCGTTATATCGCTATTGAGGGATCTCTCAAAGACGAGATCGCTGAAAAAGGATTTCCTACTTGGAAACCCAATGCAGACATTGTAAACAATGCACCTGTTTTAATGGCGATCACAGTGATCAAAAACCGCAGCGGCTATGAACGCGACGGTTCTTTCACTACTGACAGAGGCGACGGGTGGCAGATGTTTGATGCCGGTGTTGCCAGCCAGACATTTTGTCTTTCCGCTTATGCTCACGGACTCGGCACCGTCATTCTCGGCATCTTCGACAGAACCGTGATCGAAGGTATCCTTCAGCTTCCGGAAGACCGCGAACTGGTTTGTCTGATACCCATCGGGTATCCCGAAGGCGAAGTTGTTGCTCCGAAACGAAAAGAAACTTCTGTTTTACTTTCCTATCAATAATCATTTCCGGGGATGTTTTTCATCCCCGGTTTTTTTATATCACATGGCCGGGTTCACCCGACTTCAATTTACAGAAAGGACACATGCAAATGAGACACCTGATCAACCCTTTAGACTTTACTGTAGAAGAACTGGATAAACTCTTTGATCTCGCTTCAGACATAGAGAAGAATCCAGAAAAGTATGCAAAAAAGTGTGCTGGCAAAAAGATCGCGACCTGTTTTTATGAGCCCAGCACACGGACAAGGCTGAGCTTCGAAACTGCCATGCTAAATCTCGGTGGTTCCGTCATCGGCTTTTCCGACGCCGGCTCCTCTTCCGCCTCCAAAGGCGAAAGCGTTGCAGATACAATCCGCGTCATCTCCTGCTTCGCAGATATCTGTGCCATGCGGCATCCCAAGGAAGGTGCAGCCACAGTTGCCGCAACCCATTCCAGGATCCCTGTGATCAATGCAGGTGACGGCGGCCATCAGCACCCGACACAGACCCTGACGGACATGCTGACCATCCGCTCCATGAAAGGTCATCTTTCCGGCTTTACCATCGGACTTTGCGGAGACTTAAAGTTCGGCCGCACCGTACACTCCCTGATCAATGCCCTGTCCCGCTACGATGACATCAAATTCATCTTCATCTCCCCCGAGGAACTTCGGATCCCGGATTACATCATCGAAATGCTGAAGGATAAAGGCATCCCTTATAAGGAAGTGATCAAACTGGAGGATACCATCGGCGAGCTGGACCTTTTATATATGACCAGAGTCCAGAGAGAACGCTTCTTCAACGAAGAAGATTACGTCCGTCTGAAAGATTTCTACATTCTCGATAAAGCAAAGCTTTCGCTAGCAAGGAAAGACATGCTGGTACTCCATCCCCTTCCCAGAGTCAACGAGATCTCCGTTGAGGTGGATGACGACCCGCGGGCAGCATATTTCAAACAGGTTCAATACGGCGTTTACGTCCGCATGGCCCTAATATTGACATTGCTTGGCATAGAATAATGAACCCTGACAATACATGAACAGATTTCATGCAAAGACCATATTTCACAGATTCCATATATATGATTCATTCAGAGATTATTCATTTGAAAGGAGAATCCGCAGATGTTAAATGTAGGAAAAATTGAAGAAGGATACGTACTCGACCATATCCAGGCCGGAAAAAGCCTGACCATCTATCATCTTCTGCAGCTAGATAAAACAGATGCCCAGGTTGCCATCATTAAAAATGCCCGAAGCAATAAAATGGGCAAAAAAGATATCCTGAAAGTGGAATGCCCTGTAGGTTCCATCAACCTGGACATTCTGGCCTTCCTTGACCGCAACATCACCGTCAATGTGATCCAGGACGGCGAGATCATGCACAAAGAAGACTTGATCCTCCCCCGGGAGATCAAAAATGTCATCAAATGCAAAAATCCCCGCTGCATTACTTCCATTGAGCAGGGACTTCCGCATATCTTTGTTCTCTCCGACGAGAAAAAAGGCAGTTATCGTTGTAAATACTGTGAAGGAAAATATGATCAGATCTAATAAGATCTGATCATATTTTATCGCATCAATATTCAACCTTTGCAAATGTTTTGGGCTTGGGGAAATACTCAAAGGCCGCTTTCCCCAGGATTTTCTCCCTTTTGACAAAACAATAGCCCTTTTCAATAGCATCCTTATAGTCCTTCGCCAGGCCTGCTTGTACTGCTTCACCTGCCCAATACCTAGAATCCGCGGAGTTGTTGCGGTTATCGCCCATGCAGAAATAGCATCCTTCCGGAATATTCAGGGACAGCCCATCACTTGCAACTACCCACTCCTCCTTCAGATAAGGCTCATAAAGCGGTTCCGGATTGCCATTGATATAGATTTTTGCCTCCCGGATCTCAATCGTTTCCCCGGGCAGTCCGATCACTCGTTTGATATAAATATCCGATTCATCAACAGGATATCTGAACATCACGATATCTCCCCTCTCAGGACCATCCTTCAAATATGCAAGTCTGTTTCCGATCAGCCGGTCTCCCGGCAGAATGGTATTTTCCATGGAACCAGTCGGTACGTTTGCATTCACTATAATAAAGTGATTTAAGAAAAGGGCAATGCCAAATGCGAAGGCTATGGTCAGCACCCAGGACAATACCTCGCTGAGGATTGTCTTTCCTACTATCTGCTCATCCCCATCTTTCGATGCTTCATCCTGATCTGCATCTGTTTCCGATACGACCGCATCCCCTGTATTGATCTCTTCCGAATCCGGTCTTTCGGAATCAAATTTATCTGTCAAACTCATTTTTACCTCCTGAGATATCAATTATGATCATCGCAAGCGCCATGCTGCGACGTCTCTGCTCCAGCAGCCGATACATCAAACGAAACTGATGACCTCTTCCTTCGGTTTTGCTGCCTTTTCAATGCTGATCGCTTCCAGCACAGGACCTTCTCTTTTGTAATCATCAAAATACTCAATCTTCACTTTTGCGGTCACCTTGATCCAGTCGCGATCATTTAATTCATCTGTTTTATCATATTTGCAGGCATATCCGAGAAATGCCATATCTTCCGCGCAGCAGGTCATCGCCATCCGCCCTGGGACAAAATAGCCCTTCGGAAACTCCTTCGGTTTCATCACCTGACCCACGTAGGAAATGGTCTTTCCCACATATCTTTGCGCATTGTCCAGTACATCGATATACCAAACGCCATATGCCATATCATTAAGCTCAATGACATCTGCCTCCACATCATAAGGCAGATCCTCCTCAAGCGTGACGTTCACCTCACCGTTCTTATCTTCAAAAATGATATCCGCTTTTTGGTTAATGGCTTTGATATTACGCTTATATCCTGGAATCTTATCCATGATGTTATCACAGCGGTTCATCAATATCATCTCGGACTTGCGAATATGCTCTGCAAGAAGGGATTTCATATTAGTAAAGTACGTGGAAAACGTGGAGCCGTCGATCAATGTGATCTGTTGCTCCAACTTCCAATGCCATGGGAACTTTACGTTTTTACTGTTCCACATTCCGTTGAATTCAACAATCACCCGGGAGGGCCTATGCTTTTTCTCAAAGCTGATCAGTGTCTGGGATGTAAAGTCCTCTTCATTTTCCACCAGTTCTACTACCGCGTTGGAATCCTTCAAAAGCTCCGGATCGTATTCGTTTTCACCTTCTTCACAGACAACTAGAAGTGTGGTCCCTTTCGTCCGGAAATAAGGCTGGGATATGGTGTATTCGATAAACATGGTTTTTCCACTGTCCAGAAAACCATTGATCATATATACGGGG
>JAFZNL010000337.1 GCA_017550925.1 Lachnospiraceae bacterium
ATTTGGAAAGATCCAGTTTGTCAACCCCCTGCACACCGGAGAACATCCGGGACATATTCTCTGTCTGACCGGTATCCAGGCCTGTGATATCCAGGCGATTGAGACCGCTGCAGCCTTCAAACATACCGGAAGCATCAGCGGCTGCTTTTACTCCATCGGCAATCACAATGGATTTTAAATAACTGACATCCGCTTCGTCATTTTTGCTATTGCGGATTTTCCTCAGCACAACATTGCATTTCTTGCTTCCGACCATCATAGTTGCCGGAATGATAATGTTCCTTTGATATGTGTTAGCATAGCCATCCAGAATCACCGTACCGCCATCTTCGGTATAGTTCCAGTCATTGATCGTCGAAACCGCTGCCACGGTAAAATAGCCGGGCTGGTCGTTGCTGTGGTCACCCGGATCGATCACATCTCCTCTTGCATACTCTTTATCCATATGGTCAGAAGAATAAACCGTTCCGGATCCGCCCACCAGTTTTGTATCTCCCTCAAACATGGAAATATCGTTTGTTACATTTCCCGTATCAAAACCGGTGCCGGCATAGATGGTTTCCAAAGACGACATGCCTGCGAACATACAGTTCATATCATTCACTTTGTTTGTCTGAAAACCTGTGAGATCCAGCGTTTTGATCGATCTGCACCCCTGGAACATGCAGTTCATGCTTGTCACTTTCGATGTGTCAAAAGAGTTGATATCCAGGGTGTCCAGGCGGGAACATCCTGCAAACATCAGGGACATATCTGTGACTGCAGAAGTCACAAATTTCGCATTGGATCCTGTCAGTTTCAGGGAAGCAAGCGCCGTGCAGCCTCTGAACATACCTGACATATCTTTTACTTTTTGGGTGTCAAATCCGCTGATATCCAGATTCTGCAGACATCTGCAGTTTTCAAACATGGAATGCATATCCGTCACGTTAGCGGTGTTAAACCCGCTGAGATCGGGGATTGTCAGACACCAGCAGTCACTGAACATTTCTGACATGTTTTCGGCATAGGAAGTATCCAGATTATTACACAATTTCAGATTACGCAGTGAGGTGCATTTTTTAAACATGCCCTGCATTGGTTTCAACCCCGTCACACTGCCGCCGGAAATGTCCAGGTTGACCAGGCTGTTACAATAACTGAACGCGCCACCATTTTCCGGAAACAAAGTGATGCCATCAGCGAGTTTGATATCCGTCAAAAGATTGGCAGCATTGGGACCTTCTCCGTCTTCATAGACAGGCACATACTGTTGCAGCGCCACATCCCATTCCAGCTCAAAGGGATTTGCGCCCATTCCCTGCAATGCCACCGTGTAGGTATTATCTCCCTCCTGCATCTTTGCCGGGATCAGGATCTTTTTATCCGGTCCCGTGTATTTTTTCAGGTAGATGACGCCTGTGGTGCCAAACATTAAATTTTTTTGATATTCCCAGTCTTCCATTTTCGTCGTGACATAGCCGTCCTGGGACTCCGTTTCCGCAATCAGGCTCTCTTCTTCCGGGGTTGCTGTTTCCGAAGTCAGGTTCTCTTCTTCCCGGGCAGCCATAGTTTGTGCGGCGGTTTGTGCAGCCGTATCTTCCGAAAAATTCTCAGACCCGGCAACCTCCTGTTCTCCGGTTACCGTCGCAGCCTCCGTGCCCTCGGCAAACACAGGGCTGCTGCCCATTTGCAAAAACTCGCCTGTGGCCAGTAAAAGTGCCAATGATAATGCTATGATCCGTTTCCCCTGCTTTGTTTTCATAGAATTCTCCCTTATCTACACGATTCGCTTACGACCCCTGCTTTTTTCGATAAAACTGTACACGACAAAAAAGAATACAGTCCTCTATATTTTACCTTTTTTCGGCATGATATACAATCTTTTTTGGCGCTAATACGGGTAATCTTTTGTACAAAAAAAGGGCACGGAAAACCATGTTTCCATGCCCCACTGTCCGAAAGCAGAAAATTTACTGAAATATGCCGAAGATCCTATTTTTTTGCAAGGATCGGTCTTGCGATATGCTGATTAAAGAACTCGATCAAAGGCCCCATGAAAAAGGCAGTGATGATGGTACCCACCCCGGCGATGGTCGGAATCGCTGCTACCTTACCGCCCGCCAGCAAAAACAGGGCCACGCCGATGATGACACAGCACAGGTCCGTGATAATCCTGACATATTGGAACTTTCCTTTTTTCCAGGTATTGCAAATGATAAGCGCCACCGCATCATAGGTGGATACACCCAGGTCTGCCGTCATATAAAAAGCCGAACCAAAGCAGATCACCACAACCCCGATCACAAGGCAAAGCACCCGGATGGGCAGGGACGGTTCCACGATAACAGTTTGTAAAAATTCATAGGTAAACTGGGTGATATAACCCAGAAGAAACAGATTGATAAAGGTTGCGATCCCAATGTAGTGCCGATCGAAGATCAGCGCAAAAAGAAATAATATGGCATTGGCGATAATGTACAACAGTCCGAAATCCAGCGGTACCAGCACATCCAGCCCCGCCATAAAGGACTGGAAGGGATCCACCCCTAATGCTGCGATCTTGAATACTCCCACGCTGACTGCGAAGATGATCACGCCCGCAAAGGACATGGCGATCCGTTTTCCTAAATTGTCGATCTTTGGTCTTTTCGTTTCCTG
>JAFZNL010000338.1 GCA_017550925.1 Lachnospiraceae bacterium
GTGATATCTTCTAAGTACCATTTCAGTACTACATGAGTAAATAACCCCAAAGATGGCGAATAATACGAAGAAAACGGGCACTCTTCTGCCCCGGAAATAAAGGAAAATCAGGCTCTGGTTTTACAAAGTTGTAGAATATGAATAATTAAAAAATCTCGGGAAGCCTTATAATACAAGGCTTCCCGATTTCTTCGTCTACAAAATGTCTATATTTTCCAAAAGTTAGTCTTTTTCATCCGTTTTTGATCTTTGCATGCCGCGTGATTTCTTCTTCGATATTGATGAAATTGGTACGGATCTCTTTTTCAAAAATCCCTTCAAAAGAATCCCGGAAGAATTCGTTTTCCTTTTCGGGATTGTTCCAGTGTTCCAGAAAACGTTGAAACTGCAGATGGATCACAGAAAACGAAGATACGGGGATATGGTAGGTGATGGTCAGTGCATTTTCGATCATCTGGATCTCTTCGGTAACTTCTGCTCCCAGGCTTCGGAAATGATTCAGTTCAGCATAAAACCGGGTAAACAGCGCTTCTGCTTCTTTTGATATCGGCGTAAGGAGCTCATTAACAATGAAAGTAAAGCCGGGGCCGTCATCTGTATTGTGAGTGTTGGTAAAAGCGGAAGTGATCGTCAGCCCGGCTTCCGTCATTTTCCGAAGCAGCAAAGTGATCTCTGAGGATTTATTTGCATAAGGCTCATTCTTTGCAGCCGCTTTGCTTGATGCGGCATATTTATCATCGATTTCTTTCTTTTTCGAGTCAAAGTATTCCCTGGTATTTTTCAAAAATCTTGACTTCCAGATGTGATAATCCATCTTTTGTTCTTCAGTGCCCGTGCCGGAGATCTGTTTTTGGTTCTTCCACAGGTTCATGTACGTGATAAGGGTCTGAATATCCTGATTGTGATCATCAAAGGAAAGGTATGTCCGTCCGTCCTTCTTTTCTATATCCATTCCCAGCTTTTCTTCCAGTTCGAAAAATAGATACATGATATCCGCAAAGGAGGATATATTAATGTCCGAAATGGCTTCTATATCGATATCCAGGGCATTTGCTATAGCAGCGCGGATATCGGATTTAGGAGCCATAAGATCCTTTTCATATTTTCGGATCCGGGAGTCGGCGGTAGCTGAGGAAAAACCCACCTTCTGTCCCAGTTCCTTCTGGGTCAGATCCTTCATCATACGGTACTTTTTGATCTTATCTCCAAGTGTCATGAAATGTTCCCATCCTTCCATAAACATAAACTGATAACTGCATTTTAGCACATCAGTCATAAAATTGGAAGAAAAATATATCGTACAGACATAAAAATATGTCGAAAACTATTGACAAGCAACAATTTAGGTTGTATCATATCACAAACAGACATAGATAAATGTCGGTTCAAGAATGACACAGACATATGTATTGATCGAGAGGAGGTAACGAGCATGACAGAAGAAAGATTACCGTTGTTTGTTGGTGTGGATACCGTCAAGTATGACCTTGGTGTATCAAGAACAAAAGCATACGATGTGATCCGAAAGCTGAACGAAGAACTCAAAGCACAGAATCCGCGAGCCATCGTAGTAGCGGGCAAAGTAAACCGGATCTGGTACGAAGAGGCCTGTCTGAAAGCGGGGACACATTGATGAAGGAAAACAGAAAAGGGAGGGCGATTATTTATGGCCATTTTGAAGAACAGAACCAAAAAGGAGAACTTCCTTGTGGTTTCAAAGATCTTTCTTCAGGATGAAAGCCTTACCCTTGCGGAGAGAGGCATGCTGGCAACCATGCATTCCCTGCCGGATAATTGGAATTTTTCCGTAAGAGGCATGGGAAGGGTGCTGCCGGATGGGGAAGCACGGATCAGCAATGCCTTAAACGGCCTGGAGGAAAAGGGATATATCTCCAGGTCGCAGAGCAAGGGAGATGGTGGAAAGTTTGGAAAAAACATCATAGAGATTTTTGAAAGGCCGCAGGGCGGGAAACCGTGTCTGGAAAAACCGTGTCTGGAAAAACCGTGTACGGAAAAACCGTGCACGGAGAAACCGTGTACGGAAAACCACGAACAATATAATAATAAACAATACAGTAATAAAGAATATAAGACAGATCCATCCATCAATCCATCACAAAGCATGAAATCAGATGGAAAGACGGATGGAGTGAAGGAAGCAGCCGCTTACAGACAGCTGATCGCAGATAACATCCATTTAGACTGGCTGCTGGAGATCGCCGGACAAAAGAATGAGGATGAAATCCGCATGGTCAACGAGATCTATGAAGTGATCTGTGATATGGTCTGCTATCCGAGGGAAGAGGTTAGGATCAAGGATACGGTTTATCCCTGGGGTGTTGTGAAAAGTCAGTTTTTGAAGCTGAAATACCAGCATGTAGCAGCTGTACTGAACCGGCTGATCGATGCAGACCTTGAGATCAGGAACATGTCAGCTTATCTGATCTCGACACTGTACACAGAAAGCCTTGTGGGAACCATGGAAGCACAGGCACAGCTCCATGACGTTTATCTGAAGGGTTTCCGCGGCAAGCCATATTAAGACGAGGAGGTGACTGAAATGGCAGTTTACAAGGACAAATGGAATGGTTATGGCGGCGATAAATGGCGGGTGGCCTGCTACTACACAAACTGGGAGGGTGTACGGAAAAAACATGAAAAGCGCGGATTTGATACGAAAAAAGAGGCGCTGGCGTATGAGAGAGAATTCCTGGCGAAGGTCAGCCGTGACATCAATATGGGTTTTGGCACTTTCCTGGATATCTATCTGGGAGATTTAAGACCGCAGATCAAACAAAGTACCATGGCATCGAAAGAGAACATCATTGAAAAACACATCCGCCCCTATTTCCAAAACAAGAATCTGTCGGAGATCAACTCGACAGACATCCTGCAATGGCAGAACGAGATGCTGGGCAAAAGGGATGAAAACGGACGCGGCTATGCACCGACCTACCTTCGGTCCGTGAATAACCAGCTCAATGCAGTTTTCAATCATGCGGTGAAGTATTATGACTTGCCGAAGAATCCCTGTCTGACCAATAAAAAGATGGGAAAGTCAAAAGCAAAGGAGATGCTCTTCTGGACCAAAGACGAGTATATGAGGTTTTCGGAAACCGTGAAGGATAAACCGGTTTCCTACTACGCCTTTCAGATCCTGTACTGGACGGGAATGCGCTGTGGTGAAATGCTGGCGCTTACAAAAGAGGATTTCGATCTGGAACAGCGGACAGTCAGGATCAACAAAACCTACCAGGTGATCAAGGGAAAGGAATACATCACGACTCCCAAAACGGAAAAAAGCATCCGCGTCGTGGATCTTCCGGATTTTTTGTGTGATGAAATGCAGGACTATTTCGACTCGCTTTATAAAGTCGATGACCGCAGCCGGCTGTTTGCAGTTGATACCGGCTGCTGCGATGAGCACACCGGCAAGTCCTGTACCAATGAAGGTGGTAACGCCGGACATCACCGTATTGAAACTCATGCCGTAGGTGAGATTTTCCTTCCTGATTACTCTCGGTATAAAGGCTGTGCCTGCCGGCATATTGAAGGCCTCTATCGATGTCACCATCAGAGTGAACAGAGCCATGATCCATCCGTTTACGCTTCCTGACAAAAACACTATAAGAAATACAGCTAAAAGTACCCCTCTTAGGATATGGGTTCCAACGATCACTTTTTTCTTGTCTTTTTTCTCGACGATCGCTCCGGCAAAGGGCTGTACGATGACATTCGGAAAGACATTCAGGCCAAAGATGATCGCCGACCAACTGCCCGAGTGTGTGACCTGGTAAACAAGCCATGTAAAGGCAACGGCATCGAGAGCATCTCCGAATCTGTTTACCATGGTCGAAATGAGCAGTGCCTTGTATCCTTTTTCTTTTAATATTTCCATATAGGGTGAACTTTTCTTTTCCATAAACACATCCTCCTTTGAGTGTTTTGCTTATGGCCTTATCATAGGTCACCCATAACAGGATTGTAACATACTATTTATCCGATTGATATATAAAAAACTTTCCGAAATGGAAAAAATAACTAGATGATAAATTACTATTTGCATGCTAAACAGGCAACGATGATATGTATTATATTTTGTTTTTTATAATGAAAAGTGTTATAGTCAAAATGCTTGATTTGTCGAGATGTTGGCTGATGAAATGATAAGTTGGTGAGGCAGAAGAGATAATGAACGAGAGGGGAAGAGATGGAATTTGCAACGAAGGAAGATGCAAAAGGGATCGTAGATTTTTACAGCGCAGTTATAGATGAAGTAAATGTATCTTCGGTTCGTTTAGGGTGGAACATCGAAGTTTATCCGGATCAGAAGTTTATCACTGATGCGATCCTGAATAGGGAAATGTGTATTGAACGTTTTGATGGCAGGATTGTTGCGGCAGCGGTTGTCAATCACACAGTCAATCCTGAATATGATGAGATTGAGTGGGAGATAAAGGGTCCGAAAGAGAAAATTGCAACGATTCATGCCCTTGCCGTGGCACCGGATAAAAAAGGCAGCAAAACCAGTTATAAGATTCTTGCGGACATTGAGGAATATTGCAGAGAGAACGGAGATATAGCAATCCATCTTGATGTGATCGATACCAATATACCGGCGTATAAGCTTTATACCAGAAACGAATATAAGGAAGTAGACTGCATCAAGATGTATTATGAGGTGGTAGGAACCAGAGAGTTTTGGATGCTTGAAAAACGGATCAAACTTTAAGCATTGATGGAATCAAATTTGCTA
>JAFZNL010000033.1 GCA_017550925.1 Lachnospiraceae bacterium
AAGATCATCGCCATCACCAGCGCCAGAATCACGGCAAGCGGCACTGCCGACAGGGAAAAGATCGCCGTGTTCCTTGCCGCATTCAAAAAGGCGGAATTCTGAAACAGCCTGGCATAGTTTTCAATTCCCACAAAGCTGGGATTAAAGGGAGAATCCACTGCGGAATAATATCCGACAACACCAAAGGGGATGACAAAGAACAATCCCACGCCAAGCATAGACGGCAGCAAAAAGGACATACTCAGGATGCGCCGCCGCCACCGGCGGGGGAAGTCTTTTAATTTTTTTCTTGGTCTGCGAGGTTTCTTCATAAAATTTTATCTGTTTTCGTTCACGTACGTGTTAACCCTGTTTTGGATGATGCCTGCCACTTCCTTCGCGCTCTTTTGTCCGGAGAACAGCGCGCCTGCTTCTTCCGTGATGATATTGTTAATGTTTGCGTCATATCCGCTGTTATGGTTAACAGCCGCGATAGTATCCCTGACGGTCTGGATCTGGTCCTCCGTCATGGGCTTGATCTCCACATCCATGCTGTAAAAGCCCCAGCTGCCATTCACCGGCTCTACTTCATTGCCGAAATCATCTTTATATTTGGAAGTTGCCGTATAGCGCTTGAACAGATCCTCCAGGGAATCCTTGCGCAGAGGGAAGTTGTAAAATTCCTGCCTGGAGATCTTACCGGAAATATAATCTCTGGTCAGCAGGGTCCTCAAAAACTCCCAGCAGCCATCCACGGAAGCGGACTTGGAATAAATGCCTACCATGTTATCCAGGTTCAGGCCAACGCCTTCTGACGGGCTCGGATATCCCATAAAGGCTGCTTTATTATCATAGACCTCGTTATAGAGTTCGAACTCTTCCATGGCAATGTTCCAGATCTCCGTGAAGAGCTGTTTGTGGTTTCTGATCTCTTTGACCGTATCTACTTCATCTTCATAATTGATATCGTCTTCATTCGGATAGGTAGCCGCATATTCCAGGGTATCCACAAATTCCTGGGAATCAAAGCTGCACTTACCTGTTGCCCAGTCAATATAGTTATCATAATTGTTCTGGCAAAGAGTCGTCAGCACGGAAGTATTGGAACTCCACTGGGAAAACGCCCTGGAGCCGGGATATTTTTTCTCCAGTTCAATGATATCCTTCACCTGAAGGCTCTTTTTGCCCTGTACATCCTCTTGGTAGCCTACCATCAGCTGCAGGCAGAAACTATTGGAAATATAATACAGTTTCCCGTCCTTTTCCATGGTGGTTATAATGTTATCAATGAAATCCTCTTTTTTCAGTTCAGGATCCTTTTCGATCAACGCATTTAAATCCACCAGCATGCCCTTTGCGATATACTTTTCTACCGGTACATTTGACAGATCCATGATATCCGGCACATTTCCGGCCAAAAGGTCGGCATTGAATTTGGCTGCCGGATCATCCTCGCCGGAGTAATCCTTGATGATGATCTGATATTTATCCTGTGATTTATTAAACTTGATGGCTGCGGTGCGGATATCATCGCTGAGCCAGATGCCGCCGTAGGTCAGCGCCACTTTATTTGCAACCGTGGAAGGATCCACCTTGGTCAACAGCATCAGTCCTATGCCTGATTCTTCGGAATCACCGGTCTCAATTGTATAGTTGTAATAAACACTCAAAAACTTATCATCGCCGATACTGGCAAAACTCTGCATATACTGCCCGTCGATATTGCTTCCGATCCAATTCAGGATGGTCTGGTTCTTCCCGTCAAGAGTCATGCCCACAATGCCGTTTCCGTCATTAAAGTAAAAATCCCAGGAACCATTTCCCGCAACCGGATTATTGATATTTCCATTAACGGTTACCTTATCTGAAAAACCCTTTTTCGCCGGATCAATACGGTTCATGGAATATCCCACTTCCTCCGAAACCAGACAGATAGCATTTCCGTCCCTGTCATTCGTCAGGGAACCGATCCAGTTTTTCACGGTAATACGGAATAACTCTTTTGCTTCTTTATCCACAGCAAGGACTTCCTGGTCCATTGAAAAATAAATGATGCCTTTTGCATCCACTACCATGGAATTGACATAAGGATTGTCCTCGGGCTTAAAGAAATCCGTCATGGAAAAACCGCCGGTCTTTTGGCCCGTTTCATCATAGATCGCCACTTCGTATTCATTTGATTCCGTGCTTTCATTGTACATACCGAAAAGCGCATAGGAAGTGCCATCCGGACCCACAGCAAAGTTGTACAGGGTCTTTGAATCCTCGCTGCCCATTTCCACTGATATCAGCTCTTTGGCCTCGCCCTTATCCATATCCAGCAGGTACAGGCTGTTCGTATTCTTCGACTTGTATTCTATGGTGTCCCAGATATCATCCGGAGCATCATCCGGAGGATTGCCATCAACCCAGTCAGCCGGATACTCCGTCAGGTCTTCGTAAGAGCTTGTTTCCGCGTAGATCTTACCAAACTGTGAAAAAACTCTTGATACATCTCCCTCGATACCATTCATTTCCGCGGGATCCATCCGGTAGGTCATTTCCTTCAGGTCAATGCTATTGCCTGTACCTGTACTTTTTCTGCCGCCGCATGCGGTCAGGGGCAGAACCATTGTCACTGTCAGTCCCACGCAAAGGACTTTTTTCCATAATGATCGCAAATTCTTTTCCTTTTTCATACTTCTCATTCCAAAACTCCATTCTCATCGATATTGTATTTTTCTATTCCGGTTTCGCCGTCTCTGCATTTGTCTATATCTTGCGCTGTTCAAAATTGCACACCGCTATATTTACCCACAAAACCGTATTCGCACCATTCCTATGATAATGCAGAGAGATTAATTTTTCAACCATATATTCTTAATATTCTTTGAATTTATAAGGGGGTGAATTTTACAATTGAAATACAAAATATTGCAATTAAAAGTTAAAGTACAAAAACGGGTTGTGGGCCCCTAAGATCAGATAGGAGACAGACCATAGAAAGGCAAACAACAGCAGGATGGCGCTGATACATTTCCGGATCCCGCAGCCGCCTTCCGGTTTTTCTGCCTCTTTCTTATTGTTTAAGAAAAGTCTTTGAACCGGTACTGCAAAAATGATCGCTACCACAAGGAAGATCCCGTACTGTCGCAGCATCATCCCATACCATCCGGCAGGGGCTGATATAGCCGCCTGCGCCGCTGCCTCCTTGCCTTTTGCTGCCGGGGCCCCAGCGCCGAACATCCTGGCGATATACGCTATGCCGGCTGTCAGATCTTTGGCACGGAACAGTACCCATAGGAAATTGACCACCGCCAGGGTAAACAGGCGATAAAGTGTTTTCGCCATTGTATTTTTGAACCGTTCCGGCTTGATCAGATATTTTTCCAATACCAGAAAAACGAAATACAAAAGTCCCCAGGCTACAAAAGTCAGATTCGCCCCGTGCCAAAGCCCCGTCAGGAGCCACACCACAAACAGATTCCAAATCCGCCGGCCGGTTTTTACCCTGCCGCCTCCAAGGGGGATATAAACATAATCACGGAACCATCCGGACAGGGACATATGCCATCTGCGCCAGAAATCCGTAATGGACGATGCGATATAGGGGTAGTTGAAGTTTTCCAGAAAGGTAAAACCAAACATTTTTCCAAGTCCGATGGCCATATCAGAATAGCCGGAAAAGTCATAGTAGATCTGCAGCGTAAAACAAAGGCTGCCCAGCCAGGCCATGCCCGGTGAGACCGTAGCAAAATCCTCTGCATCAAAAACCGCATCCGCAATGACCGCCAGCTGATTGGCCAGCAGCACTTTCTTGGAAAAACCGATGAGGAAACGTTCCACGCCGTCTGCAAAATCCGCTGAAATAAGATAAGACGGCTTTGCCGAAAACCGCTCCTGTGCGCAAAGCTGGGCGGAAATATCATGATACCGCACAATGGGCCCGGCGATCAGCTGCGGGAAAAAGCAGATATACAGCCCTAAGTTCAGGGGATTTTTCTGGGGCTGCTCTCCCCGGTACACATCGATCACATAGGACAGGGCCTGGAAGGTGAAAAAGGAGATGCCGATGGGAAGGGCGATCTCTTTTCCGGGCAGGCTGACAGCGGGGATCAGGTTTAACAGGGTGATACCGAAATACAGGTATTTATAGACGAATAATAAACCGATATTCAGGATCACGGCAGCAACAAGCAGGATTTTGGCCCTGCTGCCTCTTTGCTTTTTGCTTTCCGGGCTTTTCTGTATTTCATTTTCTGCCTTGCTTTCTGCAGAAGACTTTTCTTCCTTCTGTCCTCCTGCAATCCCCAGCGCCAGCAGATAATTGACGATCACTGACCCCATCAGCACAAAAACAAAGACCGGCTCTCCATAGGCATAAAAAACCAGGCTGGCCAGTAGCAAAACGATATTTCTCGTCCTGCCCCTGATCACATAATAAAGGAGCAAAACGATGGGCAAAAATAAAAATGTGAAATAAATACTTGAAAAGATCATTTGTTATATCCTGCTTTGATCAGATAATCCGCCAGGTAGCGG
The DNA here is from genome assembly GCA_017550925.1 of Lachnospiraceae bacterium. Classification (GTDB taxonomy): domain Bacteria; phylum Bacillota; class Clostridia; order Lachnospirales; family Lachnospiraceae; genus RGIG7926. The sequence continues at coordinate 4,501 of JAFZNL010000033.1, forward strand.
TTCAGTTTCTCAGTGCCTTTTTCATTCAGATGCTCCGCATCCGCAAAATCCGTTTCAAAATCGATCCCGATCTCATCCACTTTCTGATTCAGGTCAAGATAGGTCACCTGCCCGTCCGCGCTGTAGAGTGCGATCAGATCTTCCATGCTGCGATAAATCTTCTGATCATCAGCGCTTACCACGTAAGGCACATTGACCAGGATCACGGGGATATTTTTTTCCTTCGCGGTATCCAGGATCTTCAGAAAATAGGCCGCCGTCTTTTCTTCGACAGGCGTTTTTTCCGTGACATCTGACAGATCCGGCCGCTGCTGCGGATTGGACTCACTCAGCGAATAATGCCCTTTATAGTCCTTCGGCGGCCTTGTCCAGAATGCAAGATCGGCAGTCGTCAGTTCTGCGTACCTGCTGTGATAGGAGGGAAACTCAAAAAAGTGCGTCAGCACTTCAGCGACGGGGGCGGTATCCGAAAACCCTGCCTGAATGGCTCTTAGTTTCGTCAGGGACGGACGCATGCCGTAAACGCTTTTGATCAGTTTACTCTCCTTGGAATAATCAAAGGTCTCCGTCATGCGGAACACATCCAAAATGATCAGTTTGGGACTCTGGTATTTCAGCGCCTCCTCAAGGTCATAGTAGGTGTGCCAAATGGACTGCATGCTGGCCCCAAGGTCGTAGGTCCGAAGGCCTGTCTGCTCCTCAATCTGCGTAGGGTCGATATCCACAAAGGCATGGGAGGAGCCCAGCACCAGCAGATCCACACTGCCCCTTGGCTGTCTGTAAAACTGCTCCATCTGCAGGATGCCGTCGTCATATTTGAACGCAAGAACCCGGCTGACCACGGAAAGTGAGAGGGTCAGGATCAGAAGAAAAGCTATGCAGTTTATGAGGTTTTTGTTTTTTAGCATAATCAAAATTGAAAATAAATAAACTCAGCCGCATCGTAAGAGGGCCCGTAAATTCCGAAGATGAAGATCACCAGGATCAAAAAGACGGTGGCTCCGATGCGCACCGGCGTTTTTTGTGCCATAAACCAGGCGTCCGGCATCTGTCCTTTGCGATAGCGGATCAGATCGCCGGCCAACAGTAACAGCAGGGCGCAAAGGGCGATCACCCATTCTGTGGCACTAAGCCCCGCGCCGAAAAATGCATCTTCAATCGATGCCGCCGCTTCCATGCTCTCCCCGGCAGGTCCCGTTACGGAAAATCTTGTCAGTATGCCGCGAATGAAGGATAAGGCATCCGTGATGGAATCAGCCCGGAAAAAGATCCAGGCCAGATCCGCCAGAATAAAAGTTCCGATGATCCGGGGGATTTTTTTCCAAAGAAAAATCGGTTTTTGCTCTGCCTTCTGACCGCTTTTTCCCTTCTTTTTCATATCACCTAAAGCAGAACCAATGATCTGATAGATTCCGTGAAGTCCGCCCCAGATCACAAAGTGCATCCCCGCGCCATGCCAGAGGCCGCTGCACAAAAAGGTCAGCAGCAGATTGGCATGCTTTCTGAGTTTCCCCTTCCGGTTTCCTCCCAGGGGAATATAGAGATAATCCCGAAACCAGGTGCTGAGGGAAATATGCCATCTGTGCCAGAAATCCCGGATACTATCTGCCAGATAAGGGGCATTGAAATTTTCCATCAGGGAGATGCCAAGGACTTTGGCGCATCCGATGGCGATCATGGAATAACCGCCGAAATCACAGTAGATCTGGAAGGCAAAGCAGACCGCTGCCGCAATAAGGATCAGGGAGCCGTACGCCTGATGGGCATCAAAGACGCTGTCCACAAAGACTGCCAGCCTGTCTGCGATCACCATTTTCATGAAAAATCCCCAAACCATCAGAAACAGTCCCGAGACAATACGGTCATGGTCCGCCAGCCGGATGGTTTCATACTGTTTGATCTGGGGCAGCAGATTTTCACTTCGCTCGATGGGACCCGCCACAAGCTGCGGAAAGAAGGAAACATACAGTGCATAGGTGAGCAGACTTTTTTCCGCCTTCATTCTACCGCTGCACACATCCGCCGTATAGGACAGGGCCTGAAAGGTATAAAAAGAGATTCCCACAGGGAGCAGCAGTTGAAACGGATTATGAAGTCCCTGCGGGTAAACGGGCAGGAGCAGCCTGCTGAGTATGGAAAGAGAAAAATCAAAATACTTAAAGAAAAACAAAATGCCTAAGTTCACGGCAAAGCAGAGGGCTGCGATCCCCTTTCTTTTGTTTGCCGCGCCCTTCTCCATAAGCAGCCCGCCGCCCCAGGTGGTAATGGTGGAGATGGCGATCAGGACTGCGTAGGAGGCATTCCAGCTCATATAAAAATAATAACTGGCGGCCAGCAGCCACACCCTGCGCAGTTTTTTCGGAAGCAGAAAACAGGCGAGGGTCACCACCGGGAAAAACAGGAAAAAAGAATAGGAATTGAACATCATAAGCGCGTCTTACCCATCCTCTCTCAGCACGCTCTGGCGCCTGTTCTTCTTTGCTTCATACAGGCACGCATCCGCTTTTCCCGCCAGTTCCGGAACGGAGAAACCTTTTTGGCAGGTAAAGGCAAAGCACCCGGTGGAAAACTCCACATAATAAGGTTTTTCCGAGGTTTCGTTAAATTTCTTGCAGGCCTGCTTTAAGTCCGCAAGGATTGCCTCTGTATCCGGCTCCTGATCACAGACGATCACGGATAAAAACTCATCGCCGCCGGTCCGGCCACATATCGTACTGACAGCGCCATAGGATTCGATGGTATCTTTCAGGATCTCTGCCGCATGGATCAGGGCAAAATCTCCGTCCTCATGACCGAAGACATCATTGATCTGTTTTAAGTGGTCCAGGTCGGAGAACAGCAGTACCGCCGTTTTGCCTGCATGGTCGCCCATTTCTTTCATGGCCTGTTCCATAAAGCCGCGCCGGTTATAAAGGCCTGTCAGCGCATCCGTTGCGGATATGAAACCAAGCACCTGGTTTTTCTCCTGCAATTCTTCCAACGTTGCATAGAGTTTCTGTTTGGTTTCATTTTCCTGCTTACTGATCTGCATATAGGCCTGGGCCGTGCTGATCTGCAGGGCTACGCCGTATAAAAGACCGATGGATGCCGCTTCAATCTCGCAGAGCATGATCCCATACTGATAGGTCTTTGCAAACAGGATGAAAGCCACAAAAGTATGTCCCGGGCTTTCCGGATAATGGGCGGCGAAC